>NZ_KV804026.1:40490-135570 GCF_001811255.1 Corynebacterium sp. HMSC068H04 | reverse complement strand
CCAAAAAGCCACTAGACATCCCGTCCAAAAACCTCCTGGACTCCGCGTCCAAAAAGTCCCTAGACATCACAAGCTTAGCTCTAGGCCGGCGTGCGGGAGGCCTTTACTCCTGCCACCACCGTGGCGGCGAGTGAAAGCCCGAACCAGACCCACGCATCCGCCACGCCCGCGCTGAAGGCGCGGGCTTTTTCTTGCACCGCGAACTGCGCATCTGTGCTTAAGGCCGCGGGTAGTGTTGCGCTGCCGTAGCTCAAGATAAACAGCACGCCGATGAGCACGAAGAATGCGCCCGATACGAGGGAGAGGGTATTCGTGCGCACGGGGCCCAGAGTGACTTCGCGTCCGCGAAGCCACGACCACGAACCCACATCGAGGCGCTCCCACAGCGCAGCCAGCACAAAGAGCGGCGCGGCCATGCCCGCGGCATAAGCTACCATGATGAGCCCGCCGTAGAGCGCGCTTCCCGACGCAGCGGCCGTGGTGAGGACAGCGCCCAGGAGTGGGCCCGCGCAAAAGCCGGCGAAGCCATAAACCGCGCCGAGCAGAAACACTTTGCCCCGTGCTTTGCCGGACAGGGCATCCATGCCGGGGATGCGGAAGCCACCGCCCAGGGCGGTAAAGATTCCCAGCGCAATGATGATCCAGCCCGCCACCGTGATGACCTGGCTACGATACTGCGCCAGCACGGCGGCCAGGCCCATGCCGATGGGTACGAGCGTGGTACACAGACCCAAAAAGAAGACCAAAGTCTTGAACAGCAGCTGGCGCTGCGAATCGAAGGCATAGGCAAAGAAGGCCGGCACTAACAGCGCTGAACAGGGGCTGATCAAGGTCAGCACGCCGGCGATAACGGCGCCGAAGATTCCGATGCTCACAGGCTCACCCCCACTGCATAACCGCCCAATAAGGCGGTCACAATAACCAGCGCGATGAAGACCCACACGATCAGCGGTGGTTTAGGCATTGGCCGCCTTTCCCAGCTGCTCTTGGATGATCTGTTCAAAAGCCTCGGGCGGCTGCGCACCACCGACGAACTGATCTCCGACCACGAATGCCGGGGTGCCCGTAATGCCGATCTGGGAGGCATAGCTGGTGGCCGTTTCAACGACCTCAGTGTAGGTATCATCCGTGGCCTGCTGGCGGAACTTATCCAGGTCCGCAACGCCCGCCTTCTTGGCAAACTTCATGAAGTCCTCGATGCCGAATTCCGGGTGGCCACTGATGTCCTTGCTGGCGGCATAGAGCTCGTGCTTGAACTCCTGGAACTTACCCTGCGCCGCGGCCGCGCGCCCAGCCTTGGCGGCCTCGATGGCGGCGGGGCCGTTTACAGGGTAGTCATTCCACTCGATGCGTACCAGGCCCTTTTCCACGTACTTCTTAAGGATATCCGGCTCGGTGACATTGGCGTGGCGGGAGCAGAACGGGCACTCGAAATCGGAGAACTCCGAAATCACCACGGGCGCATCCACCGCACCCACGGCGAAAGGATCGTTCTCCTTTTTGCGGTGTACCACCGTGATATCCCTAGACATGGTGTCACCGCCGGGCCCGAACATCATCGGGTCACCCTTCCCATCGGAGAACTTCGTGCCGGGCGTGGCCTTGGCGGCATCTTTCGCCAGGTCTTCGGCTGTCGCCGTGCTCGTTGCGGTCTCCTGCGCTGCGGGAGTGCTTTCATCGCCGGAAGAGGTGCGCTCTGCAAGCAGGAAGCCAATGATGACGGCCAAGATAACAACGATCACCAACAATCCCCATGCCACGGGGCTGATGGTGGATAGCGCTGATTTCTTCGAATCACTGGTGGGGCGAGAGGATGAACTAGGCATGCGATTACCTTAACGCGTTTAGACCCGTTTGGGTGAGGCGGCTCCTGATACAGGGCAGGGATGCTTAAGGACGTCCTGAAACTAGGCGGGGAGGCTTAAGCACGTACGGATCGATCAAATAAGGCCTCAGATTCCGTTGGTTTTCGGACCTTATTTGATCGATATGTACCTCGGTCTCAGCCCTCTTGGGCAGCGGCGAGAAGATAACGGCCATAGCCGGACTTCAGGAGGGGCTCTGCCAGCTCCGTGAGTGCCGCGGCATCGATGAAGCCTTCCGCAAAGGCTGCGACCTCCGGCGAACCAATGACGGTGCCGGTACGCTTCTGCATCACCTCGACGTAGGCCGAAGCCTCACTCATGGAGTCCACCGTGCCGGTATCCAGCCAGACATCACCGCGCTGCATGCGCTTGACGCGTAGCCGCCCGCGGCGCAGGTACTCCTCGTTGACGGCGGTGATCTCTAGTTCCCCGCGCGCGCTGGGCGTGATGGACTTGGCAATCTCCACCACGGAATTGTCATAGAAGTACAAGCCGACCACAGCGTGGTTGGACTTGGGCGCGGCGGGCTTTTCCTCGATGGATAGAGCCTGGCCTGCGGAGTCAAAGTCCACAACGCCATAGCGCTGCGGATCGGAGACCTCGTAGGCAAAGATGATGCCGCCGTCTGGGCGGTGGCATTCGTTCAGCGCGGTGGAGAAGCCGTGGCCGTCAAAGATGTTGTCACCCAGGACAAGGGCCACGTCATCCTCGGCGATGAAGTCTTCGGCGATGAGGAAGGCCTGGGCCAAGCCTTCGGGGCGCGGCTGCACCGCATAGTGCAGCATGAGGCCGAGCTGGGAGCCATCGCCAAGCAGGCGTTGGAAGGCGGCCTGGTCTTCTGGGGTGGTGATGATGAGGATCTCGCGTATGCCGGCCTGGATCAGGGTGGTCAGGGGATAGTAGACCATCGGCTTGTCATAGATGGGCATGAGCTGCTTCGAGATGCCCTTGGTGATGGGGTAGAGGCGGGTTCCAGAACCGCCTGCGAGAATGATGCCCTTCATGGGCTTTAAGCTTAACGGAGGGGGCTCGCGCCGGGGTGCGGCGGCGCGGGCTGGCGAGCATAACACTTAACTTCCCACATAACATAACACGTGGGAAGTTAAGTGTTATGTTGAGTGTTATGCCGGGTAAAGTCCCAGGTAGAGCGCCAAAGCGGCCCGCCAATTCATCGGCTTAAAGCCGGTGGCTTCAATCTTGGACAGATCGAAGGTGGACTCCTTCGGGCGGGGAGCCTCGGGCCCGGCGATCTCGCGGTACTGCTCGGTGCTCACCGGCGTGACATCCGCAGGGTCCTGGCCCACGCCGGTGAAGACGGCCATGGCAATTTCATCGCGTCCCACCGCATCACCGGAGTTGGAGATGTTGTACACGCCGTACTCGGCTTCGGTCTTGAGCAGGTGGATAATGCCCTTGGCCAGGTCCTCGGCAAAGGTGGGGCGCCCGCGCTGATCGTGGATGACGGAGGGCTTGACCCCCTTATTCGCCAGCGAGCGCATCGTGGACATGAAGTTGGCACCATCGCCGAAGACCCACGAGGTGCGGATGACATAGTGGCGCGGGGCGGTCTGCGCGGCGGTATCGCCCGCGGCTTTCGACGCCCCATAGGCCGACAGCGGGGAAGGCATTTCTTCCTCGGAGTGGACCTCGTTAGAACCATCGAAGATGTAGTCGCTGGACACGTGCACCAAGGTCAGGTTATTCTCCGCCGCAATGCGCGCGAGCTTCGCCGGTGCGGAAGCGTTGACCGCCCAGGCCGCGGCGCGATCGTCCTCCGCGCCGTTGACATCGTTGTACGCTGCGCAGTTGATGATGGCGGAGTACTGCTTCCACGGGCGTGCAGGCGGGTTGGTGATATCGAAATCCTCGTGCCCACAGAACTCCACCGCACCCAAGCCAGCGGAAGGCAGGAACTTCTTTAATGCGCGGCCCAGTTGCCCGTTGGCCCCGGTGACCAGGATGCGGCGAGGGGGCATGGGGGAGACGTCGGCAAGCGCGGGGTGCTCCTTGTCCTTATCTGAGAACTCCGTCGGATCCAGCGGCCAGTCCACCATGTCCAGGTTGACGCAGGTGTATTCCGCATCCGGGGACCAGTGGTCATTGACCAGGTAGGAGTAGGCGCAGGCCTCCAGCGCCTGGAAACCGTTGGCCACGCCGCGCGGCACGAAGACCGCCACGTCCTCGCACAGCTCGTGGGTCACCAGCTGCCCGAAGGTGGCAGAGCCCTCACGCAGATCGCACCACGCGCCGAAGGCCCGGCCGGAGGCCACGGAGACCAGCTTGTCCCAGGGCTCCGCGTGCAGCCCGCGCGTAACCCCCTTCTCCGCATTGAAGGAGACGTTGTTCTGCACCGGCTGGAAGTCCGGTAGCCCGGCCGCCACCATCTTTTCGCGCTGCCAGTTCTCCTTGAACCAGCCGCGGTTATCCCCGTGGACGTCGAGCTGAACAATGAGCAGGCCCTCGATGGCCGTTGACTGCACCTTCATGGCTATTTATTGTCCTTGCTTCGCGTAGTTGGCTTCGACTTCTTCCTTGCCCGCGCGCCACCACTCCTCGTGGGCGCGGTACCACTCAATGGTGGCGGCCAGGCCCTCCCGCAGATCCGTGTAGCGCGGGGCCCAGCCCAGCTCGCGGCGCAGCTTGCTGGCATCCATGGCGTAGCGCTGGTCATGGCCCGGGCGGTCCGCCACGTGCTCGAAACGCGCCCGGCCATTATCCGTCGCCCCCATGAGCTCACAGATCATCTCGATGACCTGGCGGTTATTCGTATCCTCCTGGTCGGCGCCGATGTTATAGGTCTCCCCAAGGCGCCCGCGGTCCAGGATGGCGAGCACCGCCTCATTGTGGTCATCCACGTGAATCCAATCGCGCACCTGCTCGCCGGTGCCATAAAGCTTCGCCGGCTGGCCTAGAAGCAGGTTGGTGATCTGCCGCGGAATGAACTTCTCAATGTGCTGGTAGGGGCCGTAATTATTGGAGCAATTCGAAATGGTTGCCCGCAGCCCAAAACTGCGCACCCACGCGCGCACCAGGTGGTCCGAACCGGCCTTCGTGGCCGAATAGGGCGAAGACGGGTTATAGGGAGTTTCCTCCGTGAAGTAGGTATCGGCGCCGATCTCCAGGTCCCCAAAAACCTCATCGGTGGAGACATGATGGAGGCGCACATCGTGGCGGCGGCAGGCCTCCAGCAGCACGAAGGTGCCCATGATGTTTGTGTGGAGGAAGGGCGAAGGATCCCGTAGGGAGTTGTCATTATGGGATTCCGCCGCGAAGTGCACCACGGTATCGGCGTGCGCTACGAGCTTGTCGACGACCCCCTCATCCGCCACGTCTCCCACCACGAGCTCGGCGTCCACGCCGTCGAGGTTGGCGCGGTTGCCCGCGTAGGTGAGCTTATCCAGGACGGTGATCTCCACCTCCGGGCGCTGCTGGGCCACGAGCCGCACGAAGTTTGCACCAATAAAGCCGGCGCCGCCGGTAACAAGCAGTCTGCGCATGGTCTCCCAGTTTAGAGCATGCCCTGTTTAGGCGACTGTGGGGAAATGAGGCAGCGCCGGTTGATCCAGCCACTGTGCCACGAGCTTGTCGACGTCACCCGGGTTCTCAGCAACCTTGCGCATGCGGCTGATGAGGTCCTCCGGGGTCACGACCGAGTGCTGCGCTGCGGTGAGGTAGTCCCGCACCGTGGCAAAGAAGGCCTCATCGCCTACGAGGCAGCGCAGCGCGTGGACGGTCAGAGCGCCGCGCTTGTAGACGCGGTCATCAAACATATCGCGCGTACCAGGATCACTGAGCACGATGTCCTGCTTCTTGCGGGCCAGCACCTGATAGTGCGAGCGCGCCGATTCATGTGCTGGGCGGCCATGCGCATGCTCGAACCACAGCCACTCGCAGTAGCAGGCGAAACCTTCGTTGAGCCAGATATCCTTCCACTCCGAAAGGCCCACGGAGTTGCCGAACCACTGGTGGGAGAGCTCGTGCGCGATGAGCCGCTCGAAGACGTGATCGCCCTTGACGTGGTTGGAGCCGAAGATGGACAGGCCCTGGGCTTCGAGGGGGATTTCCAGCTCATCGTCGGTGATGACTACTTGGTAGTCGGAGAAGGGGTAGTGGCCAAAGAGTGCGGAGTAGAAATCCACCATCTCCTGCTGCTGGGCAAATTCTTCGAGTACTACCTGCTTGAGGCGGGCCGGTGCCCACGCACGGACGTTGGGGCCGAGGGGAATGTCGATGTATTCGCCGACCTGGACCGTGGCCAAATAGGTGGCCATGGGGTGCTTGACGCGGTAGTGCCAGCGCGTCATGGATCCGCCCGCGCGGCGGCGAGAGACCAGCTTGCCGTTGGAGATGACAACGAAAGGATCATCCGCGGTGATGCGAATATCGTAGGTGGCCTTTGCCGACGGGGTGTCATCACAGGGGAACCAGCTGGGCGCGCCGTTGGGCTGGCTGGCCACCAGCGAGCCTGACTCTGTTTCTTCCCACCCGATGTCACCCCACGGCGTGCGCAGCGGGCGGGGTGCTCCGCCATACCGAATGCAAAGCTCAAACTCTTGGCCTTCCGCGATTACGTCGGCAAAGTTTAGGCGCAGCTTTCCGCCGGATAGGCGGAATTTGGCCACGCGCGGCGCGTGCTTCGCCGTGATGCGGCGAGCCACCATGGCGCCGCCGAGGTCGAGGGTGAGCTTGTCTAGGTCCTCCAGCGCACGAATATGGAGCACGGCTTCACCCTGGAGCAGGTTGGGCTCCACGCGGTAGGTCAGATCCAAGTCATAGTGGGTGACCTCGAAGCCGAGGTTGAAATCCACCCCCGTGTAGCTATCTCGAGTGAGTGCGGCGCGGTCGCGAGCGGCTGAGATATGCGAAAGGGCGGTGGAAAGCAGCTTCATAATGCCGCTATCCTACCGCCCTTGTCCGGCTTGTCCGAAGCCAGGGGAGCGCGCACGGTGTGACGTGCGCGGCTTGCTGTTTAGGAGTTGAAGGCTTCCTCAAAGGTAGGCCAGGACTTCACCAAGTCCTCGCGCCAGCCCGGCCAGGAGTGCGTACCCACATTGCGGAAGTTGTAGTTTGCCGGAATGTTCTGCTGATCCAGCTTTGCCTTGAGCATGTGGGTGCAGTGGTTCACGGCCGCCTCGATGACGCCGCCTTCTACCTGCAACTGAGCCGAGCCCAGATAAGCAGCCGCCGGGTTGTATCCCTTGTTGATGTAATAAGACGGCGTATCCTGCTCACCCGCGAAGCCCGATGCAGAGGAGATGTACAGCTTGGTGCCGCGCAGCTTCTCGGAGTTCATCAGGGCGTCGTTGTAGCGGTTGTAGGCAGAGCCCATCGGGCCCCACATCTGCTCCGGCTGGCCGCCACCGCGGTTGACGGTGAGGCGCAGGAACTCATACTCGGTGGGGTAGGCGGTTGCGGCACAACCGGCGAAGGAACCGACCGCGTCATAGAAGCCCTGATTGTGCTGGGCTAGCAGCAGCGAGGACGTCGCGGACATGGACATGCCGGCGATGGCACGCTTATTGCTTGCGTTCAGACGCTCCTCCAGCGGGCCAGGCAGCTCCTTGGTCAGGAAGGTCTCCCACTTCTGCGGGCCCTTGAGGTACTTGCCGTTAGGCTCTTCCAGCCAGTCGGTGTAGTAGGAGAAGGCACCTGCCTGCGGAACCACAACGTTGACGTCCTTGTTCGCGTAGAAATCCACGACATCGGACATGTACAGCCAGTCGGAATCCTGCTCGGCGGAACCAGCGCCGTTGAGCAGGTAGACCGTCGGGCGGTCCGGGTTCTTGGCCGGGATGACAGCCAGCGGAATGGCGCGGCCGTTCATCGCCGGCGACGTAGCCTCCAGCTTGAGAACGCGGGCATCATCCTTGTAGTGGTCATACCACTTCTGGCTCTCCACCTCCGGGGTGACCTGCAGGTCCGAGATCGTGGATAGGGCAGTGTCACCCGCAACCTGCTGCGGTGTGATGGTGGCAGCACCTGCAACGGGGCTGACCAGCGCGGCTGCGCTGAGCGCGCCGGCGGCGAGGAGAGAGCTAAGACGCTTCATTACGTTCCTTATTCAACAATTGGTACGGCGATTGAGCTTACTGCTCGGTCACCGCAGGATCTTCTGGCAGGGAATCAGCGAGGCCTTCGGTGTCTGCTTCCGCCTCCGCCTTTTTCGCATCCTGACTATCGGCATCGGCGGCCTTTTCGTTAGCGTCCGAATCCGCATCTGCTGAATACGCAGTCGCTACAGGCTCAGCTGGATCGACGGGAAGGCCAAAGGCGCGTGCGTAGGTAGGCCAGGAGGAGTTGACGTCATCCAACCATCCCGGCCAGGAGTGGGTACCGGTGTTGCGCAGGTTAAAGACCGCGTCGACGCCCTCGCGCTCCATCTTTGCCTTCAGGTCATGGGTGCAGGCGTTCATGGCTGCTTCGATTACGCCGCCCTCAACCACGAGGGTGGAGGAGGACTTGAAGGCCTGGGACGAGCCCAAGGCATCAATCTTGGACGAGCCCAAGTCAGTTGCCCCAGCCAAACCAGAGTTGGCGGAAACATAGACCTTGGAGTTGCCCATGTTGTTCTTCGTGGCGTTGATGAGGCCATCGTTGTAGCGGTTGTAGTCACCGCCCATCGGTCCCCACATCTGCTCGGTGCTTCCGCCACCGCGGTTCACCGTGAGCTGCGAGTAGAAGTTCGGCAGCGGCGTCGAGGTAGCAGCGCAACCGGAGTAGGAGCCGATGGCATCGTAGAAGTTCGGGTTGTGCTGGGCCAGTACCAGCGAGGAGGTAGCGGACATGGACATGCCGGCAATGCCGCGCTTGCCGTTGCCGTTAATGTGCTTCTCCAGCGGGCCAGGAAGCTCCTTGGTTAGGAAGGTCTCCCACTTCTGCGGGCCCTTGAGGTAGCTGCGGTCCGGGGTGGTCAGCCAGTCGGTGTAATAGGAGAAAGCGCCCGCCTGCGGGATGACAACGTTGACGTTACGGTTGGCGTAATAGTGAACGAGGTCCTGAGTCTTCTCCGTCTTCGGATCAAGGTCCTTGGCCACGGTGGAGACAATCCAGTCCATTCCCTGCTCGGCGCCGCCGGCACCGTTGAGCAAGTAGAGGGTAGGGCGGGAAGCATCAAAGGTGCCATCCGGGGTGATCACCGCGAGGGGAACGTCGCGGTTATCCATTGCAGGAGCGGTGGCCTTGATGGTCTTAACGATGTGGCGATAATCCCAGTACTTGAAGACGTAGCCCATCCACTTTTTGTCATCCGGGATTTTCTTGATATCGACGTTTTTAAAGGTGACCTGCTTGTCGAAGGAAGCCTCATACTGTTCGCGGGACGGCGATGGGTTGCCGGCCTCATCCTTGGGCAGGTACTCCTCGAGTTCGGTGTAAAGGTCGAGCTCGGAAATATCGGACGGTGTAGCCTCACCGCTGATTTGATCCGGTTTAACGTCGGATGCGCTGGCGATAGGGGAAACGACGGCGCCGAGGGCTAAGGCGGAGGCCGCCGCAAGCGTCGTGAGAGAGCGCGCAGTCTTCATGGAATCTCGCTTTCTAAGTGATGAGCGGAAGTGTAGGGGCAAGTTTAAAAGATGCTCCGGACAAACCACCCTTGACGTGGGCAAAAGTGCTGATAGATGGGTAATTCAGCACCCCCGAAGATAAGGGTAGTCAGATTAAACATACCAAGTTATAAAAGTGAATGGTGGTATTGAAGTGAAAACCGTGTCATAATCTTTCCGCGCCTATTCGTGGGCTATGTAACGTAACGGCCGTCTCCTTCGTTAGTGGGGCTAGGTACCGTGACCGCTTTTGGCGGCGACCGTCCTGCATCGTCGTGGCCTCGCTAGAGGACGCTGCATGAAGCCGTACGCGCCGCTAGAACAACAACAGAAAGAAGAAGAATGAACTTTTTTGACACCATCCTCGTTTCCATCAACCAGGTGCTGGGCCAGATCGCTCACTCTGGCTCCTCCACCTCCTCGAAGGCTGCCCTGGACTGGGGCCTGTTCTAAATAATTTGTTGAGGGCTGTGCCCTCGTTTTCTTTCCCTTAATCCCCTTCTTGGGGGTTAAGGGTTTATTTTTGCCCGAAGGTGTTGAAAGCATCCTGACTGCTATGCGCTGTCCAGCGGGTGCAGGGCGGGGGTGGTGGGACAGCGAGCATAAAGTTACGTATCCTGTAGAACGTGACTAATGAACATTTTGACGTTGTAGTACTCGGCGCGGGCCCCGGCGGCTACGTGTCCGCCATCCGCGCTGCCCAGCTGGGCAAGAAGGTTGCCGTTATTGAGAAGCAGTACTGGGGTGGTGTCTGCCTCAACGTGGGCTGCATCCCGTCCAAGGCTCTTCTTAAGAACGCTGAGGTTGCACACACCTTCAACCATGAGGCTAAGGCCTTCGGTATTTCCGGCGATGTTTCTTTCGACTTCGGCGTTGCGCACAAGCGCTCCCGCAAGGTGTCGGAGGGCATCGTCAAGGGTGTGCACTACCTGATGAAGAAGAACGGCATTACGGAGATCAATGGCTTGGGCTCCTTCAAGGACGCCAAGACCATCGAGATTACTGAGGGCGATGACAAAGGTAAGACCATTACCTTTGATAACTGCATTATCGCCACCGGCTCCGTCGTTCGTTCCCTTCCGGGCGTGGAAATCGGCGGCAACATCGTGTCCTTCGAGGAGCAGATCCTCAACGATGAGGCTCCGGATTCCATGGTGATCGTTGGCGCAGGCGCCATCGGCATGGAGTTTGCTTACGTTCTGGCCAACTACGGCGTGGACGTGACCATCGTGGAGTTCATGGACCGCGTCCTGCCGAACGAGGATAAGGATGTCTCCAAGGCCATCGCCAAGGAATACAAGAAGCTCGGCGTGAAGCTCCTGACCGGCTACAAGACCACCGCCATCAAGGACAACGGCGACAATGTCACCGTTGAGGTCGAGTCCAAGGACGGCTCCAAGACCGATACGCTGACCGTGGACCGCTGCATGGTCTCCATTGGCTTCGCCCCGCGCACCGAGGGCTTCGGCCTGGAGAACACCGGTGTCGAGCTCACCGAGCGCGGTGCCATCGCCATCGATGACTACATGCGCACCAATGTGGAGGGCATCTACGCCATTGGCGACGTCACCGCGAAGCTGCAGCTCGCACACGTGGCTGAGGCACAGGGTGTCGTGGCCGCTGAGGTCATCGCCGGCGCTGAGACCCAGCTGTTGGGTGACTACATGAACATGCCACGCGCCACCTTCTGCAACCCGCAGGTTGCCTCCTTCGGCTACACCGAGGAGCAGGCTCGTGAGAAGTTCGCTGACCGCGACATTAAGGTCGCTACCTTCCCATTCTCCGCTAACGGCAAGGCGGCCGGCCTGAATGAGACCGCGGGCTTCGTCAAGCTTATTGCTGACGGCGAATTCGGTGAGCTCATCGGCGGCCACATGGTGGGCTCCAACGTTTCCGAGCTGCTGCCGGAGCTGACCCTGGCGCAGCGCTTCGACCTCACCGCTGAGGAAATCGGACGCAACATTCATACCCACCCGACGCTGTCTGAGGCTATGAAGGAAGCTGCCGAGGGTATCGGCGGCCACATGATTAACCTCTAAGGCCAAGGCGAGAAGCCAAAACAAGAACGCTCCCCCTCAATCCCGGCAAAGGGATTGAGGGGGAGCGTTGGTTTTAGCGCCGTAACGCTACTGGCTCATTAGTACGGTGCGACGGCTGAACGGTGGGCGTCGACCACCAGCTCTTCATTAATGGCCGGGAAGGCGCGTTGAGCACAATTCTGGCGAGGACAAGTACGGCAGCCGGCGCCGATGGGGGTTGCGGCAGAAAGGGCATCGAGGTTGAGGCCTTGGGCATAGACCGTGCGGCTGGCGTGGCGCGCCTCGCAGCCCAAGCCGATAGAGAAGAGTTTATTGGTATCGCCGAAACGGCCCTGGGGGTAGCTCACCGTCCGTGAAATCCAGAGGTAGTTGCGGCCATCCGGCATCTGCGCCAGCTGACGCGAGATGGTGTTGGGGCGGGTGAAGGACTCATACACGTTCCATAGCGGGCACGTACCACCGGAATTGGAAAAGTGCACGCCCGTGGCCGATTGGCGCTTGGACATGTTGCCGGCGCGATCAACCCTCACGAAAGTAAAGGGGATTCCGCGCTTGTTGGGGCGCTGCAGCGTGGAGAGGCGCGAGGCAATTGTCTCGTAGCCCACGCCAAAGACGTTGCAGAGGTACTCCACGTCATACCCGGATTGCTCGGCCTCACTATGGATGAGGCTGTAGGGGAGCAGTGTGGCGGCGGCGTAGTAGTTGGCGATTCCACGCTTGGCCAGGTTGATGGAGGCGTCCGAGGTGAAGGGTTCTTCGTCCACGAGGGCGTCGATTAGCGCGCCCGCCTCGAGGAAACCCAACTCTGCCGCCATACGGAAGGCGCGCTGGCCCACGCTCAGGCGGCTGGCAAGGCGAAGGGTGCCACTCTCCTTGTCGAAGCGATGCAGGGTGCCATCCATCCGATCGGTCGTGAGAATCTCCACGCCGTGTTTGGAAGTGAGCCGCTCATTAAGCGCCTGTTCAATGTCGCGAATGTGGAAGGGGATGACGTTGAGCTCCGAGGCAGTTTCTTCTGCGTGGATATCCAACTCGTCGAGATAGTTCTGCCGGGCATAAAAGAAGTCCCGCACTTCGTCGTGAGGCATGGACAGTGCCTGGTTCCCGTCCGAGCGTCGGGTATCGGTGGCGAGCGAGAGCTTGTCACGAATATTGCGGTAGCGGCGGTGGATATCCACGAGCGTGCGGGCAACGGTGGGGTGGTTGTAGACCAATTCGGACAATTCCTGAAGCTCCACGGGGGAGGGGCAGATTTCCTGGTCTTGGACGACATCCTGGATTTCCGCAAGCAGGCGTGAATCATCATCGCGGGAGAAGAACGTGGCATCCACACCAAAGGCTTCAGTGATTTTCAGCAAGACCGGGACGGTAAGGGGGCGCACGTCATGCTCAATCTGATTGACGTAGCTAGCTGAAAGCCCCAGCGTAGCGGCGAGAGTAGCTTGGCTGAGATCACGTTCGCGGCGCAGCTGGCGCAGGCGCGAACCCACGTATGTCTTGCTCATGTGAGCTAGGTTACCTAGTGCCTTTCGGTCATAACAATTGTTTTGCAAGGAATGTGTGAAGTATTTTAACTCCGCTGCGAAGTGGGGGTGCTGGCGGGGTGCCGAGCGGGCGATAGGGGTGTATACCAAGCGAAAGTTTGACACCTAAAGGGGTAGGATCGTCACTCAGGCCACACCCTGTGACAAAAGTCTCATCCGTGAAATGTTTTCGCAAGGTCAATATTGCGTAAAAGGAAGTGATCAAGGTAGAGCGGTCAAAGAGGTGTGGTGCCTAAGGTGATCCTTGCCTTAACTCGTTTAAATACGGGGACCATAGGAGGGGGAGGGGGTATGCAAAGCAAAGATATAACTAGTGGTCAGCGCAAAGGTCTGCGTAAGGTAAGGGCGACAATGGAGGTGTCATGTCTGTAAAAAATCCTGACCGTGAAGCCCTCGCTCACGGCCGTATTACTAATGAAACGATTCGTCCTAAGCCAGGAATTCCGTCCTGGGCTTTGAAACTGACGATGGCAATTACCGGTCTGTTCTTCGCGCTCTTCGTTGTGGGACACATGGCCGGCAACCTGAAGCTTTACTTGCCGGCTCACGACGGCCAGGAAGCACTCGATGCCTACGGCGCTTACCTACGTAATCTTGGTGCGCCACTGATCCCGAGCGGTCACGCACTGTGGATCATTCGCATCGTCCTGCTGGCCTGCGTGATCGCTCACATTTACGGCGCTTTTGCTTTGACCGCTCGCTCGAAGGCATCCCGCGGCAAGTTCAAGCGCACGAACCTGATGGGCGGCATGGATTCCTTTGCCACCAAGAGCATGCTGGTTACTGGCGTCGTGCTTCTCCTGTTCATCATCTTCCACCTTCTGGACCTGACGATTGGTGTCCAGCCGGTTGCAGCAGAAGCTTTTGCTCACGGTGCCGTTAAGGCCAACATGATCGCAACCTTCTCGCGCTGGCCGGTGACCATCGTCTACATCGTCGCCATGCTCTGCCTCTTCCTGCACCTGACCCACGGTATCCGCCTTGCGGCTTCTGACCTGGGCATCACCGGTGCAAAGTGGCGCGAGGTTTTTGTTGTCCTGGCGTACATCGTCCCGGCCGTCGTGTGCCTGGCAAACATTGTTATGCCGTTGTCCGTCGCCCTGGGCTGGGTCAGCTAAAGGAGTTTTGAACCCATGACTAACGCGAACACTGAACTCAAGCGCGAGCACCCTGACTTCTCGCACCCGCAGTCCATCGTCCCGGGCGTTAAGCCGGGCCGCATCCTGGAGTCCCACGAGCCGCACGGTGTCCCGATGAAGGACATGTGGAGCTACCAGAAGGACCACATGGAGCTCGTCTCCCCGCTGAACCGCCGCAAGTTCGAGATCATCGTTGTCGGTACCGGCCTGTCCGCTGGTTCCGCCGCCGCTGCTCTCGGCGAGCTGGGCTACAAGGTCAAGGTCTTCACCTACCACGATTCACCGCGCCGTGCGCACTCCATTGCTGCGCAGGGTGGTGTGAACTCCTCCCGCCACAAGAAGGTGGATAACGACTCCGCTTACCGCCATACCAAGGACACCGTTAAGGGTGGTGACTACCGCTGCCGCGAGTCCGACTGCTGGCGCTTGGCTTATGAGTCCATCCGCGTCATCGACCACATGAACGCCATCGGCGCTCCGTTCGCTCGCGAGTACGGCGGCACCCTGGCTACCCGTTCCTTCGGTGGCGTGCAGGTCTCCCGTACCTACTACACCCGTGGCCAAACAGGCCAGCAGCTGCAGCTGTCCACCACGTCTGCGCTCTACCGCCAGATTGGTCTGGGCAACGTGGAGCTCTTCGCTCACCACGACCTGCAGGACATCATTACCTACACCGACGGCGGCAAGAAGCGCGCCGGCGGCATCGTGACCCGTAACCTCATCACCGGCGAGCTCAAGGCCTTCACCGGCCACGCAGTCATCCTCGGTACCGGCGGTTATGGCAACGTCTACCACATGTCCACGCTGGCCAAGAACTCGAACGCTGGTGCCATGATGCGTGCGTACGAGAACGGTGCTTACCTGGCTTCCCCGGCATTCATTCAGTTCCACCCGACTGGCCTGCCGGTCAACTCCGAGTGGCAGTCCAAGACCATCCTCATGTCCGAGTCGCTGCGTAACGACGGCCGCATCTGGTCTCCGATCAAGGAGAAGGATGACCGTCCTGCCAACGAGATTCCGGAAGAGGAGCGCGATTACTTCCTGGAGCGCCGCTACCCGGCCTTCGGTAACCTCGTCCCGCGTGACGTGGCTTCCCGCGCCATCTCCCAGCAGATCAACAAGGGTCTGGGCGTTGGTCCGCTGCACAACTCCGTGTACCTGGACTTCCGCGACGCCATCGAGCGCCTGGGCAAGGACAAGATCCGCGAGCGCTACTCCAACCTCATCGAAATGTACGAAGAGGCTATTGGTGAGTCCGCTTATGAGACCCCGATGCGTATCGCTCCGACCTGCCACTTCACCATGGGCGGCCTGTGGACGGACTTCAATGAGATGACCACCATCGACGGCCTCTTCGCCGCCGGTGAGTGCTCCTGGACGTACCACGGTGCGAACCGCCTGGGTGCTAACTCCCTGCTGTCCGCTTCCGTCGACGGCTGGTTCACCCTGCCGTTCACCATCCCGAACTACCTGGCCCACCACCTGGGTGAGGCCAAGCTGGCTGAGGACTCGGCAGAGGCCAACGAGACTGTTGCTCGCGCACAGGCTCGCATCGACCGCCTCATGTCCATCCAGGGTCAGGATCCGCACGGCCCGGCGTACTACCACCGCCAGCTGGGTGACATCCTCTACTGGGGTTGTGGCGTGTCCCGTAACGTCGAGGACCTCAAGGTTGCCATCGAGAAGGTTCGCGCACTGCGCAAGGAATTCTGGGCTAACGTGCGCATTACTGGCGACGCCAATGACATGAACCAGGTTCTCGAGTACGGTCTGCGCGTTGCTGACTACATCGACCTGGGCGAGCTCATGTGCATCGACGCTCTCGACCGCGACGAGTCCTGTGGTGCTCACTTCCGTGATGACCACCTCTCCGAGGACGGCGAGGCCGAGCGTGATGACGAGAACTGGTGCTTCGTCTCCGCATGGGAGCCGGGCGCTGCTGAGGGCGAGTTCATCCGCCACGCCGAGCCGCTGTACTTTGATTCGATCCCGCTGATGACAAGGAACTACAAGTAATGAAACTGACACTTGAGATCTGGCGTCAAGCCGGACCGACGCAAGAAGGCAAGTTTGAAACCGTGCAGGTTGACGACGCCGCCGAGCAGATGTCCATCTTGGAGTTGCTCGACCACGTCAACGACGGCCTCATCGAGGCCGGCAAGGAGCCGTTCGCATTCGCTTCCGACTGCCGTGAGGGCATCTGTGGTACCTGTGGCCTTCTGGTCAACGGTCGCCCGCACGGCCCAGGCCAGAACACCCCGGCCTGCCAGCAGCGCCTGTTCCAGTTCAAGGACGGCGACACCATCAAGCTGGAGCCTTTCCGCTCCGCTGCCTACCCGGTGATCAAGGACATGATCGTGGACCGCTCCAAGCTGGACCACGTCATGGAGCAGGGCGGCTACGTGTCCATGGATGCGGGTACCGCTCCGGATGCTGACACCCTGCACATCAACCACGAGACCTCCGAGTACGCCCTGGATCACGCTGCCTGCATCGGCTGCGGTGCCTGCGTGGCATCCTGCCCGAACGGTGCTGCTCACCTGTTCACCGGTGCCAAGCTGGTTCACCTCTCCCTCATGCCGCTGGGCAAGGAAGAGCGTGGCCGCCGCGCACGCAACATGGTGGACGATCTGGAGCAGAACTTCGGCCACTGCTCGCTCTACGGCGAGTGCGCTGATGTGTGCCCGGCTGGTGTGCCGCTGACCGCGGTTTCCGCGGTTACCCGCGAACGTGCACGTGCTGCTTTCCGCGGCAAGGACGACTAAGCTATAGTCATTCACAGGATTAACAGGAACGAGAGAAAGTTTCAGCCATGAGCGACCTCAACCCGGCAGTAGCTGATCACCACAGCGAGACCTACCCGGAGTTCTCCGGCAAGATCCAGGACTCCTACATCGAGGGCTACGAGCCCGTATCCTACGGTGCACCGCACTCTTCGTTGCTGCGCACCTCCACCTGGGTGGGCATGGGCCTGATTCTCTCGCTCCTGCCGGCAGCCGGCATCCTCATTTGGGGCCTCGGTACGTGGCTCTACCCGGATGGCACCGCTGGTGCTGACTACCAAATCAACATCATCGTCGGCGCTATCGCGCTCGTCGTTGTTGCCATCCTGGCAGTCGGCTCCGTCCACTTCGGCCGCCGCTACTACCGCCAGTACCGCAAGGAAACCGGCCGCATCAACTAGGCACCTCCTAGGACGTTGAACGCCTAAGTTTCTGTACTGACACCACCACAACCCCCACCTCCAAACACACATGGGAGCCCATGTGCGGAGGTGGGGTTGTTGGCATTGGTGGAAGGGGACAGAGCAACAGGCAATGCACACGAGATGGCTTCCAGACGGGAAGCTCAATTTTTTGTGTATGGGGTGGCCTGACGAGGGCCGTCTTTTGGGATGAGAGCACTGGTTTTCAACCCGCAGTTCTCGAAAATCCTAAAAAGGAAAGGCAGATTGCTCTGCGGTGTTGGTACAGCGTGTGCTGTTTCTGTAATCGTCCAAATCGATAGAAAACGATGACTAGATTTGAGACATGGATTCTACACAAGGGTTCGACCCTATTCTTGTTTCCCTTGAAACGCAGCGAAAAAGTCTAAAAATCCAAACGTCGGAAGAAATATATCGGAACTTTAGCGCCTATGAGGGAGTGCCTCTTGACAGCTTGACACTATCGGTTGATAGCAATCTCGATTGGTCGTTGCGAGCACTTGAGCGGGGGTATGCCCCGACTGCCGAAGAAATGGATTCTGCAGAGGAAGTTACTTCACTGCGGTTTGAGCAAGGCGTCTCTTTTGGCGAAGTTATTCTTGCCTTTCGGGTGTCGATCAGAAGAATTCATGAGGCTTACGTTGCGTTAGGGGCGCAAGTACTGCCAAGGAGTCTCTTTGCAAGTGGTTCACGAATCCTATGGCAAGTTGGCGATGCCTTTCTCCTTAGATCGGCGACAACGTTTCACGAGTTGGAGATTAGCAAAGCCCAAAGGGATGCCGAAGAACGGGCGCATTCCCTCCGGGCCGTGCTTTCAGGGGCTTTCGATGAGGAGGATCTCGAGAGGGTTGGCTTCAACAAAGCACAGCGATATGCCGCTGTGAGGATGTACGGAGATGGCAATGCCTCAGTGCTTCGGCGAATTATAGGAGCATCTGCAGGGCGTGGCTCTGTCGGTGAGTTTGGTGCGGAGAGATTTCCAGTTCTTGTTGATGGGAATGAATGCGTGGGTGTAATTCCAGAAGCTGCTGAACCACTTCCTGAATGCTCGCTGGCGATAGGAAGCCTTGTCGAAGTTCAGCGTCTTTGTGAATCGGATGCTATTGCTAAAAAGGTAATGGACGTTAAGGATGCGTTCGGAATTGATTCCAATCTTGATGTGGAGACAGCAGGTTGGAGACTTGCATTTCTTGAGACAAAAGAGTTGGCTTCGCTCTATCGGCCTGTCTTTGTAGAACCGGTCATATTAAAATCGAGGAATGCGACTGAAATATTAGAGACAGTCAGTGTCTGGTTAAAGAACAGTATGAATTATGCAGTATCAGCGAGAATTCTTCATCTGCACTCAAATACTGTTCGGTATCGAGTCGATAAGTTCATGAGTCTAACTGGATTTCAGGCTGCTCATTTTGACAGTGTTTTTGGGGCGCTGTGGGCGATCCAAGCAGAACTTGTAGAGCTGCGACATTCATAGAATTTGTGAAAATCTACAAAGATTCGCGCCAACTTCATAATTGAGACTATAGTCACCTGTAATATTCCCCTGTACTCTAGGTCACATTGAATGTTGGTTTGATGACAGGAGGCTAGGCAGTGGCTAACAAGTGCACTGATGTGCGGGAGGCTTTCGAGGCTGCTCTTTTTGATGGGGCAACAATAGCTGTCGGTGGCTTTGGTACATGCGGTTTGCCGCTAGATTTGATTGAGATAGTCAGATCCTCGAAGGTTAGAGAGCTTACCGTTGTTTCTAACAATCTCTCAATTGATGGAGTGGGGTTGGGTTGCCTCCTGGAGGAGGGACAAGTCTCGAGGGTTAAGGCAAGTTATATCGGCGAGAACAAACTCTTTATGGAGAAGTATCTCTCTGGTGAAATCGACCTTGAATTTGTTCCGCAAGGAACTCTTGCTGAGCGAATGCGCGCTGGTGGTTCGGGGATTGCGGGTTTCTACACGAAGACCGGAGTAGGAACAGAAATCGGGGAGGGAAAAGAAACGCGTGAATTTGACGGGGAAACGTTCCTTTTTGAAACCGCGATCAAGGCCGATTTTGGGCTCGTTCGAGCCTATGAGGCTGACCGTTCAGGAAACCTCAGGTACAGGCTGACCGCCAGGAATTTCAATCCGCTTGTGGCGATGTGTGGAAAGACAACATTCGCAGAAGCAGAGAATATCGTCGCAAAAGGTGAATTGGGTCCTGATGATATCCATACTCCCGGGGTGTTTGTCGATCATCTTTTGCAAGCCGAAACTCCTTCGGTCATCGAGCACGTTGTGAACTCAGCCGGATAGATGAGGAGAAAAAATGTGGACTAGAAATGAGATGGCCCAGGTAGCAGCAAAGGAGCTTAGGGACGGTGACTATGTAAATCTTGGGATTGGAGTTCCCACTCTAATCGCCAACAATTTGCCTGAAGGGGTAAATGTTGTGCTCCAAAGCGAAAACGGAATTCTCGGAATGGGGCCGCATCCGGCGCCTGGAGACGAAGACCCGGATCTAATTAACGCTGGTAAGCAAACAATTACTTTTGTTCCAGGGACTTCCATCTTCGATTCGTCGGTGTCGTTTTCAATGATCCGTTCCGGACGTATGGCTGCTGCATTTCTTGGGGCTTTAGAAGTGAGTCAAACGGGGGATCTGGCGAACTGGAAGATTCCAGGAAAGATGATCAAAGGCATGGGGGGTGCAATGGATTTGGTTTCTGGAGCTCGTCGCGTGGTCGTTTTGATGGACCACCTAACCAAAAAAGGAGAACCAAAGCTGCTTAAGGAATGCACGCTTCCAGTCACAGGACGAAGCGTGGTTAACCGAGTGATTACCAATCTAGGAGACTTCGAGATCATCGACTCAACCCTTATTCTTCGCGCTTTAGCCCCGGGGGTCAGCGAAGAGGAAATCCGCGAGAACACTAGCGCGGATTTTGAAATAGATCTCCGAGGAGACATGGTCTAATGAAGAACGTTTATGTTTGTGGAATTGGTGAAACACTCTTAGGAAAATTTCCAGATAGGTCCTCGAGGGAGCTAATTCAGGAAGCAGGAACCAAAGCAATTCAAGACGCCGGAATCGGTATCGATGAAATTGAAGCAGTATACGTCGGGAATTTTGCCGGTGGGCAGTTGATGAACCAGGGGCATCTGGGAGCCTTGGTCGCCGAGGAGCTCGGAATCTACGGTGTCCCTAGTATGCGGGTTGAAGCTGCCTGTGCGTCAGGCGGTTTAGCTTATCTCCAAGGAGTGCACGCTATCCAGGCAGGCCTCTACGAGACAGTCCTAGTCGGCGGCGTTGAAAGGATGACGCACCAGACAACCCCCACAGTTACTAAAGCACTTGCATCGGCTATGGACGTTGATCTGGAAGCTGCCTCGGGTCTCTCCTTTCCTGGAGCTTTTGGTCTTATTGCACAGCGATACTTTTATGAGCATCGCAATGTCAAAGAGGAAATGGCGATGGCGTCGGTCAACTCTCATGCGAATGCCTCGTTGAACCCGCATGCGCAGATGCGCAAAGAAGTCAGTATTGAGCAAGTCTTAGAAGCGCCACTTGTCGCGGATCCCATTGGACTGTACGACTGTTCGCTTATAACTGATGGGGCAGCGTTCCTAGTGCTCTCTTCGAAACCGATTAGAGGGAGTCAGTGTGTAAAAGTGGCTGGAATTGGTCATGGTGGTGATGCATTAACTTTAGGGGCTAAGAAATCTATTACTAGCTTTGCTGCAACTAAGCGGGCCGCTGGTAAAGCATATGAGCAAGCAAAGCTTGCGCCCAAAGATATTGATTTGGCAGAAGTGCATGATTGTTTCAGCATTACCCAGATAATCAACATGGAGGATCTTGGATTCGCTGAAGTCGGAAAGGGGGGTGATGCGATCCGTTCTGGGGATATAAGCAGGGGTGGACGAATTCCCATCAATACTAGTGGAGGTCTTAAGGCAAAGGGGCACCCGATTGGTGCGACGGGCATCTGCCAAGTTGTTGAGGTTGTAACCCAGTTGCGTGGAGATGCTGACGAACGTCAGGTTTCAAACGCCTCTGTAGGACTGACCCACAATATTGGAGGGACTGCAGCTACATGCGTTGTATCAATTCTCAGGGGAGTGTGAAGCGTGGAAGGAAGAATTAAGACTTTTACAGTAATTCGCACTGCTCCAGAGGGGTTTGAGGATCGAGTTCCCTATTGCGTTGCTCTTATAGAGACTGCCACGGGAACCGAATGTGTTCGCCTGGAAGGTTTCAACGATGATGTTGAAATATACGTAGGGATGCCGGTTGAAGGCACTGGCGAAGATGGACAATTCAGGATTGCAAGCCGTAGTAACCAAGAAAAAGATGGCTGAGGCTTCGTAAGACTTCTGGTTACGAAGAAAACCTGGCTAAACGCGTTTCGAAAACATCGATCATAATTTATCCAGCAAGGAGGTGGAAGAGATGTCTTCCGATTCAGCTAACCGCTCTCTTCCTAAGAGTGCCCTTCGGGGTGGCGAAGGAAATAAGCGCGGCGGTGACCAAAAGAGTTTTCGCGAAAATATATCGCCTGGTTTATCAAATGGATGCCAGAGTCGTTTGTTATCTGTCTGTCTCTTACGATACTGGTCGCATTGCTGGCCTACTTTTTAACGGACACTCCTCTGTTGTCTACAGATCCTGAAAAGGTCTCACTCGTCTCAGCTTGGGCTGACTCTTTTTGGAACCTTTTGGCATTTACAATGCAGATGACAGTTTTGCTTGCGTCAGGCAGTGCAGTTGCTTCATCGCCTCCCGCTCAGAAAGTTCTGTCTTCGATAGCCAAGATTCCTAAAACCCGTGTCCAAGCGATTGTTCTGGGATCAGTAGTCGCTGGTGGCTTGGGATTCATCCACTGGGGATTGGGAATGATGGCTGCAATCGTTCTTGGTAAGGAAATTCTTGCGCAAGCACGACGACGCAAGATGGGAATTCATCCGCCTGTAATGGTTGCGGCTCTTTTTATGGCATTCTTGCCATCAAGCTCTGGCATCTCTGGCGCGGCTGTTCTATATGCTGCAACGCCGGGATATCTAAAGGATTTGGTTCCGGAGGAGTACAAGGAGCAAACACCAGAATCCCTAGGCATGACTGAGACTATTCTCCGTCTAGATTTCTTCATACTTCTTGCAGTTTGCTTGGCTGTCACGATTGTTTATGCGATCTTGATGCACCCTAAAGAGGAATCGCAAATCGAACCGATTGATGATGAGTTACTTGACGAGATTGAAAAAGGTCAAGAGAAAGTCATCGTGAAACGGAATACGCCTGCAGAAAAAGTTAACGGTTCGCGTTGGATAATGTACTTTATCGGAATTGTTGGATTTGCTTATAGCGTTTGGTCGCTAATTTCGAAGGGAATTGCAGGATTAGACTTAAACTCTTTCAACTTCCTCTTTGTGACATTGGGCATGCTGCTTTGTGCGCAACATGGGCCAGAATATTATGCGAGTCTGATTAAAAAGGGAATTGACGGAACTTGGGGATTCATTCTTCAGTTCCCGTTCTATGCCGGAATTTTTGGCTTGATTAGCGCAACGGGTCTTGGTGTGGTGATCACCGATTTCTTCACGAGCATTTCGACTGAAAACACTTGGCCGGTAATCGCATTTCTGTATTCTGGGTTGTTGAATATTGCAGTTCCTTCAGGTGGCTCAAAGTTCGTTATCGAGGCTCCTTACATGGTCCCGACAACTTTGGATCTTGGTGCTGACTTGGGTCTAGTGTTGCAGGCGTATCAAATGGGTGATGCGACAACGAATCTTCTAATTCCCTTCTTTGCTCTACCCTATTTGGCCAACTTCAAAATGAAATTTAGCCAAGTCGTCAGTTACACGTTGCCGGCAGTTCTCACCGTAATAGTTATTTCTTGTATCTATTTCTACGTTCGAGCTGCATTTGGGTAGTGCTGTGGCCGCTCTTGACGATGTCCCCATTTATCTCGATTGAGAGGTTAAACGCGGGGCGGTTGCTCAAGGAGCAGAATGCTTTACTTTAGTTGAGCGGAATAGTCCTCGGCAGGCTGGTTTTCAAAAGGCTAGAAATCGATCTTAGTGGTGGCGGCTATTGGGCGTGCCTGAAACCTCATTCTGGATGGTGTCTTGGGGCAAAGGGTGAACTTTATGATGTGCGGGTGGCCTAGGCGAGTGCACCTCTGAGTAGGCGTTCGACGCACACTCTGAACTCGTGCGGGGATAGCTCAGTGTGGGGGCGACTTTGGAGTATGTAGCGCGATGTTAGGGCGCCGAGTAATACCGTCGACATGCCGATGACTGCCTCGTGGGAACTGGCGGACAGGGCGCGGGGTGATTCTGAGCGGAGCTCCTGTAGGAGCTTTTCTGCCTCGTGGAAGATTTCGTGTTCCACGTAGTCGGTCACTAGCGTCTGTGTTTCTTGGTCTTCAAAAGCCAGGCGCAGTGTGCTGGTCACGGTGCGTTGGAATGGTGGGGACTCGCAGAATGCAACGAATGCATGCGACAGGAGCCGGGGGAGGTTGGAGACGGTGATTCCAGGAGTGTCGCGTACCCGCTTGAAAACTGCAGCCGGACTAAAGCCATCGAGGAGGGACTCGTTGAAGAGGTTCTCCTTCGAGCCAAAGTAATAATTCACCAAGGAATGATCCACGCCGGCATTTTGTGCAATTTCCCGGAGGGTAGTGGCTTTGTAGCCTTGCTCAGTAAAACTCTTCCTAGCTGCGTTAATGATGTCTTCGCGGGCCTGCGATTTGCCACGCGGGCGTCCGCGTCTTTTATTAACCACGTTCGACATTGTAGCTGTGTGCGAGGAGCATTCAAGATATGAACAGAACACAGAGTAAAGACATCGCTGTGTCGATGGAGCGGGCATCGGCCCGAATCATCAAAGACGCAAGCTTTGAGATTCCTCGTGGCTCCATGACCGCGCTCGTGGGGCCTTCGGGCTCAGGAAAGACCACGCTGATACGCATGATCGTTGGCACCCAGGCCAATGTGAGTGGAGACGTGACGGTGCTGGGGCTGCCGGCCGGTCATCCGGATTTGCGGTCCCGGGTTTCGTACGCGACCCAAGCCGCGAGCACCTTTGAAGACCTGACCGTTAGCGAGAACCTGGACTATGTTCGTCGCATTTACGGGCTCTCAAAAGAGCGTCAGGATGAGATTCTTGTGAGGCTCGAACTGCACGATCATGCCAGCAAGCTCTGCGGGCACTTGAGCGGCGGACAGCGAAGCCGCGTCAGCCTAGCAATGGCGTTGCTGCCCAACCCGGAGCTTGTTGTATTAGATGAGCCGACTGTTGGCCTCGACCCTTTGCTGCGCCAACGGCTATGGGATTTGTTCAATGAGCTCAGCCAGGAAGGGACGTCACTGATCATCTCCAGCCACATCCTCGACGAAGCGGATCGCTGCGATGACGTCCTCTTTGTCAGGGAAGGCCGCGTAATGCACGGCACGCGAAACGAGATTCTGGCTCAGGCCGGAGCGTCCTCGATGGAAGAAGCATTTGTGGCGGTGATGGAGCGATGAGAACGACGATGGTTGTTGCACGGCGCGTGTTGACGCAGTTGCGGCGGGATCCGCGAACCCTAGTGTTTATCTTCGCCGTTCCCTCCCTACTGATGGCGCTACTGTATTGGATTCTCCTCGATACGCCACTATTCGGCCGCATAGCTCATGCCATCTTCGCGTTGTTCCCATTCCTCGTGATGTTCCTCGTGGCTTCTATTACCACGCTTCGGGAACGCCGCTCCGGAACCTTGGAGCGCACACTGACCATGCCTGTATCCCGTGGCTCCTTCATCGGGGGATATGCACTGGCATTCGGCCTGCTCTCGTTGGTCCAGACTCTCATCACGGTCGCCGTGTGCGTGATGTGGTTGGGTGTTGAGGTCGACGGTTCGGTACCGGCCTTCTTCGCCATCGCGCTGCTCGACGCTTTAGTTGGTACCGCCGCGGGCTTAACTGCCTCGGCGTTCGCGCGCACGGAGTTCCAAGTGGTGCAGTTCGTCCCGGCAGTTGTTGTCCCCCAGTTTCTTCTCTGCGGACTCATTGTTCCGCGCGAAAGTATGCCCCAGGTCCTCGAAGTAATTTCCCTCGGCATGCCGGTCACCTACGCGGTGGATGCGATGCAAGCCTTTGGAGGAGCGGCCGAGCTTCATTCATTCCCAGAGGGAAATATCACCATTGATGCTGTCGTGCTCTTGGCATTCTGCGTGGTGCTGCTCGGTATCGCATCGCTCAGCCTTCAACGTAGAACGCCGTAAAACTGCACGGAGCAGGGCTGGCAGCGATAGCTTATCGAGCGTGTCCGGTGGGAGCACTAGTGTTATAGAACGAAGCTTCACTCCGTCTTCGAAACACTAAGGAGAACCAACCCATGACGCACCGCGCGGACGCAGGGCTTGAGCCGGCTCGGGAAACGTCGGCGTCGCAGACGTCGTTTGTGCCGCAGCCAGGAAACCAGGAGGCGCGCCGGGCGGACCTGCGCCGCTGGAAGGCGATTGCGCTGTCCTTCCTGATTGGTGCGGCGGTGATCTTTTTGGGGTGTTCGTGGTGGCAGGCGTCGGCAAGCGGGGCTCCCGTCTGGGTGGGCTACGTGCGCGCGGCGGCGGAGGCAGGAATGGTCGGTGGATTGGCGGACTGGTTCGCCGTGACCGCGCTGTTCCGCCGGCCGATGAGGCTGCCCATCCCGCACACCGCGCTCATCCCCAACAACAAGGACCGCGTGGGCGATGCGCTCAAGGACTTCGTGGAGGAGAACTTCCTCACCGCGGATGCGCTCAGCGCCAAGGTGCGGGAGGCGGAGCTACCGCTGTGGCTGGCGCGCCAGGGCGTGGAGCCTGGGCGGGCGGAGGAGGTCTCCGCGTGGATTGGTGAGCGCGCCGCCAGCGTGGTCGCGGACCTAGACCCGGCGGAGGCAGAGCAATTCATCCGCACCCAGGTCATGGACCGTCTGGCAGAACCCGAGTGGGGCCCGCCGCTGGGCCGTCTGTTGGAGGGCTATATCGCGGAAGGCAAGGCGCGGCCGTTGGAGGATGACCTCATTGACTGGGCGCACGGAAAGATCCTCGGGATGGAATCCACGGTGGTCACCGCCATCGATGAGCGCATGCCCGGCTGGGCGCTGCGCTTTGCCCGCGAGATGGTGGGGGAGAAGGTCTACGCCGAGCTCGTGGAGTTCGCCGATGAGGTTCGCCGCAACGGCAACCACGAGGCCCGCCTGGCCATTCGCCGTAACCTGTCCAAGCTGGCCTCGGACCTGCAGTGGGATGAGGATATGCGCGGGCGCATCGAGGGAATCAAGCAGGAAATGCTGGCCTCCGATCAGGCGCAGAAGGCCCCGGCGGCAATGTGGGCGACGGTCTCCTCCACGCTTATTGAGCAGCTCACTGACCCGGAGTCCTTCCTGCGCCAGAAGATGACCGCCAAGGTGAAAGAAATGGCGCACCGGCTGCTGGAGGATTCGGAGTTCCTGGCCCAGGCCAATGCGTTCGTGGACAAGGTCGCGCGCTACGCGGTGGAGAAGTTCGCACCGGAGATCATCGCGATTATCCCGGAGACCATTAAGCGCTGGGATGCTCAGGAGGCTTCCGAGAACATCGAGCTCATGGTGGGCAAGGACCTGCAGTTCATTCGCCTCAACGGCACGGTCGTGGGTGCACTGGCTGGGTTGGTTATCTACACTGTTAATCATCTGCTTTTTGGCGTCTAACAAGGAGTGACGACCATGTCCGTATTTGACTCAATCAAGAATGCCGGTTCCTCTGCTTTTGATGTGGCCAAGGATTTTGGTGGCCGTTTCAAGGAAGAGCGCCAGAACCAGGCCCAGAACGCGCAGGCGGAACGCATTGCCCGCGCCGCTGATGCGGCGGGCATGGGTGATGGCACCGCGAAGGAAGAGTCCTTCTTTGACCGCGTGACCTCCACGGCCAAGAACATCGGGGAGTCTGTGTCCTCCGCTGCACGCGAGACCCGCAATTCGGAGTCCTTCGTGAAGGCTCGTGAGGATTTCAACACCGCCTTCACCGAGACCCGTGAGGGGGTTCAGGGCGCTATCAACAACGCCAAGGAGCAGCGCGCGGCGGGCCAGCAGCCGCAGAGCCCGCGCAACCCCTATGCAGCAAAGCCGAACGACGATGTCATCGACGGCGAAGTCGTTGACGAGAACTAATTAATGCACACTTTTCTAGATATTATTTCGTCGATACCGCAGTACATTTTTATGGCGGTATCCCTTTTTGCCCTCATCGGTGCCGTCCTAGCGGCGATGACGCGGGAGGATGCCTTCCGCGCCGGTGACCGCCAGAACAAATGGGTATGGGTCGGGCTGCTCGTCGGCTCCGCCCTGGTGATGAACCTGCCGCTGTATTTTGTTAGCTGGATTGGTGCCATCATCACCGGTATCTACTGGTTCGATGTGCGCCCGCAGCTTAAGGCCATCATCAACGGCGATTATTCCTACTAATGCTGAACCTACTTGAGGCCTCCCTGGAGGAGGTGCGGACCCAATCCGCGGGGCAGCAGCGAGTGCTTGTCTCCCCGCACCATGTGCTTGCCGCCGAGGGCGCCGAGCACGTCATTGCCGTTGCCGGCTATCCCACCGGGCGCCACCACTCTTTGGTGAAGGCGGCGGAGGCGCGGCTGGCCGTGCAATCAGGCGCCGCAGAGGTGTGGGTTGCGGTGGATGCACTGCTTGGCGACGCCACCTCGCTCCTCTCCGAGCTCGTCACCCTCCGCGAGGCCTGCCCGCTGCCCGTGCGTTTGGGGCTTATTCTTCCCGAAGACTCGCGCTTGCCGCTGACAGAAATAGCCCGCCTGGCGGAGCAGGCGGGCTATCAATCCCTTGTTGATCCGGGGTCCGTCGTTTCAGACGACGAAGACCTAGACACGCAGCTCACCGTAGAGAGCCTGCGCCCTAATTCTTAAGCCTTAGTTGGCCGGTGCCGATTCCGGTGCTGGTGCCGTGGCGGAATCGAGCTCACTCATCGGGACGTCGTGGCCAACGAGAGTCAGCGTGAGCTCGCCGGCGCCGACGTCCACGGACTCAAAGGTGAGCTTTTGCCCCGCGAGTTGTTCCTCCATGCCTTCGGCCAAGGCATTCGAAATCGCGGAGGTCGCCTGCTCCGGCAGGTCGAAGCCGAAGAGCGATGCTTCCTTCGCATCGATGGCGAGCTTGCCGTCGCGAGCCTCCGGCTTGAGCGAGAGCGTGGCCAAGCCGCCGGCGAATTCCACCTCGAGGTCATCCTCGGCATCGTTGGCGGTAATTGCGGTCACCACGAGGTTGCCCAAGGCATCATAGCCAGACTGCTCAGCAATGGCCTTCTGGAAGCTGGCAAGCAGGAACTGATCCGGGACCGTCGTCGAGGCCCGCAGAGTGCCCGCGACCGGCTCCTGGGACAGCGTCATGTCTTCGACGTGGACATCAGCGGCCGGTTGGCCAGCGATGTTGGTGCCATCAATCTTCAGCGTGGACGGGGTCTTCATATCCATCTGCGGAATCTTGCCGTTGAGCATGCCAAAGACCATGGGGCTAGCACCGAAGCTCACCTCCGGTTCCTCGGAGGTCTCCACGCCCTGTTCCTTGGCGGACTGG
Source organism: Corynebacterium sp. HMSC068H04 (assembly GCF_001811255.1). NCBI lineage: Bacteria > Bacillati > Actinomycetota > Actinomycetes > Mycobacteriales > Corynebacteriaceae > Corynebacterium > Corynebacterium sp. HMSC068H04. Next base: position 106,665 of record NZ_KV804026.1, on the reverse strand, counting down.
GTGAATTGGCTCTTCATCTGTGAACCCAAGAACCAGCGCAGGCCGAGCTCAGCTACCAAGATGATGAGCAGGAGTACCACGAGTACGCCAATGAAGATTTTCCAGGCCGTCGAGGCGGAAGATTTAGAAGAAGCCATGACTACTAGTGTGGCGCACCGGCTTAAAGATGGCCAACTACCAGGTTCCAATCCACTGTGAGCACGTTATCCCGCAGGCGGCGGTGTACCGGATCGATGGGAACTGTCTGCCGGAGTTCTTCGCGCGCCATGCGCCAGCGCACTCGCGGGCCATAAGGAGACCAGCCGGCGGCGCGGTCCCAGGCGGCGTCGGCCGCCTGCAAGAGCTCGTGGATCGGCTCGCCCGGCACGTTGCGGTGGATGAGGATTTTGGGCAAGCGCTCCGCGATATCGCTGGGGCGCGCAACGTCGAAGGGATCCCAGGCGAGGGTTAGGGTGCGTGGGCCGGAGGCGTCGAGAAGCACCCAGGCAGCCCTGCGCCCCAGCTCGTCGCAGGTTCCCTCCACGAAGAAGCCGCCCGGTGCCAAGCGCGAGGTCACCGTCTCCCAGGCCTTCTCTACCTGGTTCACGTCGTACTGGCGCAGCACGTTGAAGGCCCGCACCAGCTGCGGGTGGTAGCCGGCCAGCTCGAAGCCTCCGAGCTCAAAGGCCACGCCATCGCGAGGCGGCAGGACGCGCTCGGGGGAAATCTCCAGACCCGTCACCCGGGTGTGAGGATTGACGTTGCGCAGCCACCCGGCCCACTCCACCGTGGTGGTGTGGGAGGCGCCGTAGCCGACGTCGAGAGCCAGCGGCTTACTCGTGGAGCGCAGCAGCGAGGAGATTTCCGGGTGCGCCACCATCCACCGATCGCAGCGGCGCAGGCGGTTGGGATTAGTGGTGCCGCGGGTAACAACGCCAAAAGGCCGACCAGCGCTTTCCTGAGCCTTCAGGTTATGCGCGTGATCGGCCATGGCAACAACTGCGTTGTAGAGAGCTGTTTAGAGGTTGTTGGAGATCCACTCTTCGGTGAGCTTGCCCTCGTTGGTGTAGAGCTCCTGCAGAGCCTCAGCGACCTTCGGTTCGATGGCAGCGCCCATCATCGGGATGTTGACGGAAACCTCGGTGACGTAATCCAGAGCAGTTGACTCGCCCTGGCCCTTGTAGGTGATGTCGCCCTTGAAATCGACCGGGGTGCCCTTGACGTCAGCGGTGAAGGAGACGGACATCTGCTCATCGACAACCTCGCCGATGGTCACGGTGCGCTTTTCCTTGAGGTCCTGGGAGACCATGGCGCGGACGGCCTCCGGGAGGAGGGAGGTCGGAAGAATCTCGTAGAGCACGGCGGTGTTGCCGGTGAACTCGTGCACGGTACCCGGTTCCGGGGACAGCTTGGCCACGATGAAGTCCCAGTACTCCTGAGTGGTCAGTGCCTTGTGCACCTTATCGATGGGCTGGTTGATGATAACGGTGTTTTCGCTACGGGTTGACATGAGTTACAGACTACCTTGGTAGACGTGCTAGATAAATTCATGACTCTCGCTGAACTAGACGGTGTCACTCTCGATTCCGAGACCACCTTTGCCGATCTCACCACTCTGCGCATTGGCGGCACCCCGCTGGTGACGGTGCGGTGCGCCAGTGCTGAGTCGGCGGTTGCGGCCTTGGCCGCGCTTGACGACGCCTCCCAGGACTACCTCGTCGTCGGCGGCGGCTCCAACCTGGTCGTGGCAGAAGGCCAGCTCGACGTCGTGGTTGTCATCCTCGACTTTGAGGACATCGATGCCTCCGTGGCGGATGGACTTGTCCGTGCTGATGCGGGCGCGGTGTGGGATGACGTCGTGGCTTTGTCCGTGGACTGCGGCCTGGGCGGCATCGAGTGCCTATCCGGGATTCCGGGCAATGCGGGTGCCGTGCCGGTGCAGAATGTCGGCGCCTATGGTGCGGAGACCTCCGACGTCCTCACGCAGGTTTATCTCTACGAGCGCGCTACCCAGACCGCGACGTGGGTGCCGGCCGCGGACCTGGAGTTGGCCTATCGCTACTCCAACCTGAAGTTCACCGGGCGCGGCGTGGTGCTGGCCGTCGAGCTGCAGCTGACTACCGACGGCCTGTCGAGGCCCCTGCGCTTTGGCCAGCTCACCCAGAACCCCGGTGAGCGCCGCCCCGTGGCCGACGTCCGTGAGGACGTGCTGAAGCTGCGCCGCGGCAAGGGCATGGTGCTTGACCCAGAAGATCACGACACGTGGTCGGCCGGTTCCTTTTTCACCAACCCCATCGTCGAGCCCGAGCTTGCCGATTCCATCCAGGAAGCCGTCCGCGCCGCCCGTGGCGACGCGGATGCCGACCGCATGCCGCGCCATGCGGTGGGTGAAGGAGGAGAAGGAAAGGAAAAACTCTCCGCCGCGTGGCTCATCGAGCGCGCCGGCTTTGCCAAGGGCTACCCGGGTGAAGAGTCGGGTGCGAAGGCAACCTTGTCCACCAAGCACACCCTGGCGCTGACCAACCGCGGTGAGGCCACTGCGGACGATATCGTTGCGCTGGCCCGCGACATCCGCGCCGGGGTTCAGAAGGCCTTCGGCGTGACGCTGGAGCCGGAGCCCATCTGGCTAGGGGTAGAAATATAAGTGCGAAATATTTAAAATAGCGTTGAATTACTAGTTCGCCGCAGGCAGTCACTAGCCGCCTGGAAAGGACCTCGCATGTACATCCCCAAAGACGTACTCTTTGCCATCCTCCTCTTTGCTTCGAGCCTTCTCTGCGTGGCGGCGATCCTATTGATCCCTGGACTGTTCGCGGAGTTCAGCGCAGCACGTTGCACCTTGATGGCGAGTGTTTTGGGGCTTGGCGTCGCCGGGCTGTTCGTCGCCCGTACCCAGATCCGACGCCTCGAGTCCTAGGACGGATAGGCCCCGCCCCGATGTCATGGCCATTTAGGCCATGACGTTGAGCCACTCTTCCTTGGCCGCGAGGAAGTTGCGTGCGGCCTCCTGTGCACCCTCGAGTGAGTGGTGGGCGCCCCAGCCGCACTGCACCTCGTTGGCGGCGGGAACCTCAGTGGCATTGAGGATGTCATTGAGTGCGCCCTCGACAGCGCGGAGCAGCTCATCCTGCTCCATGCCGTTGGTGATGGCGTAGAAGCCGGTACGGCAGCCCATCGGGGCAAAACCAATGAGCTTGTCGGTGTAGTTGCGCATAAAGTTGGCCATCATGTGCTCGACCGAGTGCAGTGCTTCGGTACCGAGGTGCTCTTTGTTGGGCTGGCAGAAGCGCAGGTCATACTTGATAATCTCGACCCCGCCGCCCAGGTCGGTGCGGTCGGCGACGCGGATATAGGGGGCGGCGACAAGCCGGTGATCGAGTTCGAAGGACTTTACGTTGATCTTGTTCTCGGTGTTCTTCTCAGTCATGCCTTCCCAGTGTAACCACGGCTCTGGCTGTGGCCAGAGTGTCCTTCCCCTGAATGCGGGCTGTGCCGCATACGCTGGTCAGATATGAGCGAAGAGGAGATTGACGGCAACGCTATGTCGGCCGAGGAGCCGGAGACAATCGTGCCGTTTAAAGGCCCGACCGTCCTGGAGGTCCAGGGCCACGATGAAGAACACAACCCCCTCGCCAAAGGTAATCGCCTGCGCAAGGAGAGCTGGGGGCTGGTCATCCGCCGCACGTGGAATGACTTCTTCCACGATGCCTTCATGGACCGCGCCGCCGGGATGACCTACTTCACGCTCATGGCTTTTGCACCAACGGTGCTGGCCGCCTACTCCATTGCCACGCTCATCTTCTCCTCCCGCCAAGCAGAAGTGGAGCAACTGACCTCAGAGCTCATCGAACAGTACGTCCCCGGTTCGCTTTCTGAGCAAGCCCATACGGTCGTCGGCACGATCATCGGCTCCAGCGCGCAGGGCACGTTGGCTCTGATCATCTCCCTGGCCATTTCGCTGTTTTCTGCCTCGGCGTATGTGCGGGCCTTCTCGCGGACAGCCAATACCGTGTACGGCCGGGTGGAGGGCCGCGGCATCATCCGCACGTGGGCGCTGATGTGGGGGCTGACAGCAGTCATCGTGGTCGGCGCGGTCATCGTGCTTTTTGCCAACTTGCTGCGTGATGCAGTTCTTAATGAGGGGCTGATTCCGCTTGCTCGCAACGTAGGACTAGAAGATGCCGCCACGTACCTGGTGCGAATCTTTCTCCCAGTGTGGAACTGGCTGCGCTTCCCAGTCACCGTGGTTGTGGTGCTCACGCTCATCGCGGTGCTCTATCACTTTGGCCCCAACGTGCGGCCCGGGCGCTTTAGGTGGATTACCTACGGTTCCATCGTGGCGCTCGTGGGCACGGTTGTGTCCTGGGGTTTGGTGGGTCTCTACCTGAAGTACCTTGCTGCGGCCAGCGCCTATGGTGCGCTGAGTACCGTCATGGCGGTCTTCGTGGCAATGTGGCTGATGAACACAGTGCTCATCCTTGGCATCAAGATTGATGCTGAGGTGCTGCGCGCTAAGGAGCTGCAGCTGGGATTGCACTCCGAGCGTTTCATCCAAGCCCCGCCGCGCGCCGAGAACTCATCCCAAGCCCAGGCCCGCGCCCAGGAGAGCTTGGAGCAGAGGGCGCGTGAGATTTCAGATAACGCGCGGCAGGTGCAGGACGAGCAGGCGGAGGAATCAGAGGAAGAACGCGCCTAGATGCCAAAACCTTGCCCCCGCGTTGCATGGATCGGCGATAAGTTTGGCAGATAGGGCAGTTGTGAAGCCGGGCGGTTACTGCACAGACTCTTCTGGAACCCGGCGTTGGCCCGCGGCCTTTTCTTGCCTGCGCTTGTCAATCAGTGCTGAGATAAGGAATCCAAACCCCATTACCGTTGTGGCCCTGGTTGACCACTCGTAGTCAGCGGAGAGCCACCCGATAAGGGAAATGACGCTGAGTGAGCCGACAGCTGTCATGAGGAATTTTTCAATATCCATGCTTCGTCCTCTGGTTCGTGGAAGTCTCGCATTTAGGTAAACGGTGTCTTATGCGAAAACTATCACGAGGCGAGGGGCGCAGGCAGAAAAAGAAGCCGAGGAGGCCCGCTTCTTAGCGGACTTCCTCGGCTTGTTCTTAGGGCTTGCTGTTAGGGGCTAGCGCCTTAGGCGGAGGGGTAGGTGCCGTCTTCGGTGAGGCGCGCGGAGTCGTCGAGAAGCATGGCAATCTCGGCGGCCTTGGCGTCGCGTGCCGGGAGGCGGCGGCCCTCGATGACCTCGAAGAGCGGGGCGCGGCCCAGCATGCCGGCCTCGAAGTGGGCGCGGCCAGCACGCAGGCGCTGCTCGGCCCGCTCACGCCACTGGGCGGCGGCATCCGCCCCGCGCTGCTGGGACACGGCCTGCTCGAACACGCCTGGGTGGGCGTAGACGATGAGCGCGCTGACATGGCCGAAACCAAGCGAGGTCAGTGCCGCGGCCTTCACGCTGTGGCCCGCCGCAGCGAGGTCCAGCGGGGAGCGCAGCCACACCAGGTTCGGCGCCTTCGGGGCGATGAGCGGGTCGACGCAGTCCAGGGACACATTCGCCGGGATGCGGTGCGTGCGGAAGACATCGATGATGCCGCCAGTCTGGAAGAGCGCGGCACCCGCCTTGGAGTGGCCGGTGAGCGTCTTCTGGGAGATGACGAACATCGGCTGGTCCTCATCGCGGCCAATCGCCGGCCACAGCAGGGAGTGCAGCTCCGACTCGTTGGGGTCGTTGGCGTTGGTGGAGGTGTCGTGCTTGGACAGGACGCTGACGTCGTTTGGCGTCAGGCCCAGACCGCGCAGCGAGCGCGCCAGGCGGGAGTTCTCCCGGCCGCGGCCAGCGCCCAGCGCGCCCAGGCCCGGGGCCGGGATGGAGGTGTGGGCGCCGTCGCCATAGGAGGCAGCGTGCGCGACCACCGCGAGCACCGGCAGTCCTAAGTCGGCTGCTAGTGAGGCGCGAACTAGCAGGACCGTGCCGCCGCCTTCGCCTTCGAGGAAGCCGCCGCGGCGGCGGTCGTTGGCGCGGGAGATGAAGCGATCATCGATTCCCTTGGCGGTCATCTTCGCGGTCTCCGCGGTGGCGTTCATGTCACCGAAGCCCTGGAGGGATTCCACCTGGACATCGTCGATGCCACCGGCCACGACCACGTCGGCCTTGCCCAGGGCAATCTTGTCCACGGCCTCCTCAATCGACACCGCCGCGGTAGCGCAGGCGCCGATGGGGTGAATCATGGAACCGTAGCCGCCCACCAGGGACTGCATGGTGTGCGCCGCGATGACGTTCGGCAGGGCTTCCTGCAGGATGTCGGACGGGCGCTCCTCGCCGAGGAAGCGGGTGACGAAGACCTTGTGCAGGGACTCCATGCCGCCGATACCGGTGCCCTGCGTAGTGGCCACCTGACCCGGGTGAATGGAGCGCAGCAGCTCTGCCGGGGAGAAGCCGGCCTGGGTGAAGGCATCCACCGCGCTGACCAGGTTCCACACCGCCATACGGTCCAAGGAATCCAGCATGTGCTCCGGGATTCCCCACTTGGCGGCGTCGAAGTCATCCGGCATCTGCGCGGCGACGGTGCGGGTCAGCGTGGCCTTGCGCGGCACCTTGACGGTGGCACCCTGGCGGCGGGTGACCTGCCATTCGCCGTCCGCCTCGACGATGCTGACGAACTCCGGGTCCGCGTCCTGAATATCGCGGGCGGTGGCCTCCGAATCCACGGTGAAGGTGACGTCACGGTCGAGGAAGACAGTGGTCAGGTCGATGGAGCCGCGGTCGGTCAGGTGGTACTTATCCGTCAGCGTGCGCACACCGGAGCGTGCGACGACCTCATCGCGGAAGCGCTCGAAGACGTCCTCCTCGGCGATCTCTTCATCGCTCTCCACCACGAACCAGCCCGGGTGTGGATCCTCGCGCCATTCCACCAGCCCGGTCATCCACGCCAGCTCCAGCACACCGGCGGCGGTCAGCTCCGCGGAACCATCGCGTTGCAGACCAAACTCGGCCTCGAAGCGCGTGCGGCCGGAACCCCATGAGGAGACCTCGCCGATGCCGGCGATGACCACCATATCCTCCAGGTCCGTGGTGACCTGGCCAACTTCTTCCTCCAGGCCAGGCTGTACTGCCTGTACCTGGTTGGGCAGCGCGGTGATGGTCGCGGGGGCGTCCTTATCCTCGTGTGGAACTGCGTTAGCGGTTTCCGCACCGGCAGCAAGCTCGGTGAGGGAGAAGCCTTCCAAGCCGCCGGTGAGGTCCTTCTCCACCGGGGCATGCGCTGCTTGCGCGCGCGAGTCGGCGCTGGCCAGGTCCATGAGCTCGGTGGAAATCTCCTCTGGGCTCCACACCTTGATGCCGGCCTTCTCGGCGGCGGGCACCAGCCCATCGTTGCCGCCCATGAGGTGCGTGCCAGCCACCCAGCCGATCTTCGCCTGCGCCAGGGTGACACCCTGCGGCCAGCCGGCCTCGACCTTCCACTTGTTGAGGATGGCATCGAGTGCTGCCTTGACCTCGCCGTAGGCGCCGTCGCCGCCGAAGGTGCCGCGGTTGGGCGAGCCCGGCAGGACGACATGGCAGCGCTTGTCGACGTCCCCCTGGCTCAACCTTGCCAGCCCCGCGATGGTGCGCTCGACGGACCAGAGCAGCAGGCGGGCCTGCGTCTCGGTCGTTCCGGAGGCATCCGCCAGCGAGCCGGAGACACTCGGCGCGGCGAAGGGGAAGGCCAGCGTCGGGGTCAGCGCAGGCTTGAGAATCTTGACCTCGTTGCCCACGGACTCGCGCTGCTCAGTGCCGATCCAGTCGATGAGGGCGTCAATATCACGGAAGCTCGACAGGTTCGCCGGGACCAGCCACAGGGCGGAACCAGCAGCGCCGTGCTCGGCGTAGAGCGTGCGCGCGAACTCCTTGCGGGCTTGGCTCACCCGCGAGGCAGTCATGATGACCGTCGCGCCGCCTTCCAGCAGGCGCTCCACCAGCGCGGTGGCGATGGAACCAGGGGCAGCACCCGTGACCAGGGCGACCTCACCGGCGAACGCGCCGGGGGTGGTGTCCACGGCGGCCTGCGCGATGTCTCCGCGCTTCCACCAGCGGGCCTGGCGAGCTAGATCCTCGCCGGCACCGCGGAAGCTGTCCACCGGGTACTCGGCCTGGCCCAGCGCCACGCGGGCGAGGCGCTCGCGGGCGATGGCCCAGGAGTCGTCGAAAAGCACGGCCTTGTTCGCATCGAAGGAGGGCGTGACGGACTTGAGCCAGCCGGAGCCGAGCTCTGCCTCAACGGCATCGATGACGGTCGTATCAGGTGCCTCGATGAGCTCCGGCTCGGAGTCCAAACCCAGCTGGGAGAGCACCTGGCGGGCGACCGTAGCCAGCACGCCGTTCTCGCCGGTGACGGTCTCGGCGAAGGCATCGAGCGCAGCGGAGTCAATCACGGCACCGCCACCGGCACCACCGGCGGCAGCGCCCTTGGAGACGGACGCGCCGTGGGTAGCGGCGACGGCCTGGACGGCGGCGTCGATAAGCTCATGCGCCGCGGACTTCGAGGTGGCACTCGCCGGCACGGTGCTCAGCGAGCCGCCGCGCACCGAGTCCTCCTCGCGGGAGCCGAGCAGGATCTCCGCCTCGACGTGGGAAACCCAGGATTCGGGCAGTCCCCAGGTGCCGGTGACGTAGTCCGCCACGGCGGTGGGCTTGAGGCCCGCAGCTCCGAAGAGCTGGCGCAGGCGCGCGCCGACGGCCTCACCCAGCACCGGGCCGAACGCGGAGTAGCCCGGGGCGGCGGTGGCGACCTTCTCGCGCAGCGTAGCCACGTCGGCATCGGCGGCGCCATCGATGGCCGGCACGCCGATTTCCGCGGACATGTCCATGAGCAGCTGGTTGCGGCGCGAGGATACGCCGTTGGTCAGCTCCTCCACGGTGTCGGAGTCCGTGATCTGGTCCACGCGAATCTTGTTCTGGAAGGCGAAGAGCACCATGATTGCCTCAGCCGCGCCAAAGCGCAGCTCGGGGGCGTCGCTCGCAGTTGCGGCGGTAGGTGCAGGAGTCGGTGCAGTCGGCGCTGCCTCAGCCGGAGTCTCGGTTGGTGCTTCGCTCGCCTGCGGTGCCTCTTCGGCGTCGGATTCCGCAGCCGGTGCGGCGGCGGGGGCTTCGGAGACGTCGGCAAGCATGACCTGCTCTTGGTCGCGCTCCACGTTGAGCACGCGGATGGTGCCTTCCGGGATTCCGGCGACGGCTAGCGAGCGGGTGGCCAGGTTGGTCAGCGTCGGGGAAGAAGCCAGGCCGACCTCGATGATCTGATCGACCTTGCCAAAGAGGAGCTCCTGGGTCTCAATCCAGCGCACAGGTGAGGCGAACTGCCAGGACAGCAGCTCAATGAGCAGCAGGCGGGCGAGCTCGTGCTCGGAGAGGTCCTCCACCTCCAGCCCATCCAGCTTGCCGGAGGGTGCCAGCGGGGCCACGGCGTCGACGAAGTCCTGGGTGAGCTCGAAGGGGCGGGCCACCAGGTTCGGGATATAGCGTCCCACCAGGGCATCGAGGTCCAGCTCCTGCGGCAGGAGCTCGTCGAGTTTTTCGGCGAAGGCCGGAACACCCTCGCGCAGCACGCGGGAGTGGAAAGGAACGTCGATGCCCGGGACCATGACGGCTGCGCGCGGGGCGATGGCATTGGCCTTGTCCACCAGGGCCTTGAGCCCCTTCTTGGTGCCGGCGATGGAGTACTGCTGGCCGCAGATGTTGTAGTTAACAATCTCCAGGAACTCGCCGGTGGCTGCGGCGACCTCAGCCACCCAGGCGTCGACGTTGTCGGCATCAATGCCGGCCATGTTCGGGCGCAGTGCCGCCATGGCGTATTCGGAGTTACCCTCCGCATCGCGCGGGACCAGGCTGCCCATGGCGGAGCCGCGGGAGTAGACGATGTCGATGACACCCTCGAGGTCGAAGATATTCGCCAACGAGGCCAGGGCGGTGTACTCGCCCAGGGAGTGGCCGGCGAAGTAGGAGGTCGGGGCCAGGGCGTCCTCGGCGCGCAGGCGCTCGGTCTGGGCATAGGCCACCACAGCCAGGGCCACCTGCGTGAACTGGGTCAGGTGCAGTACGCCCTGCGGGTGGCGGAAGGTGGTGCCGCGAACGGTGAGTTCCGTCGGGTTCTCATCGATGATCTTCTGGATGCTAAAGCCCAGGTTCTCGCGGGTATGCGCATCAGCACGGCGCCACGCTTCGCGCGCTGCCGGGGAGGCCTGGCGGTCGCCCTTGCCCATTCCTTCGGCCTGGATGCCCTGGCCGGGGTAGACATACGCCGTGGTCGGCGCGGCAAGCAGGGCCTGGCCGCGGGAGACCACCTCGCCCTCGATGCGGCAGGTGACCTCGAGGGCCTGGTGGATGCCCTTGCGGCCGACGCGTTCGACGGTGACCTCGATGTCATCACCCAGTTGCACCATGCCGTACATGGAATAGGTCCAGCCCACCACGCGGCCGTGGCGTCCGGCCACTTGCTGCGCGGCGGCCGAGAGCCACATGCCATGCACCAGCGGTGCCTGCAGGTTCACCAGCTGGGCTGCGTTATAAGAGGTGTGGATCGGGTTATAGTCGCCGGAGACCAGCGCGAAGGGCGTCATGTCCTGCGGGGCGGTGACGGTGGCGCGGTCGACGAAGGAGCGCGGCGTCGGCACCACCTTGGTGGCGGACTTACCGCCGCCCCACTCCGGCGCCTGGCTCGGTGCGGCGGTGCCGGTGGCGCGGCCGCGGATGGCAAAGCGGTGCATCTGCGTGGCCACGATGTCTTGGGAAGCGTGGTCCTTGAGCTCGAGCTCAACCGTGACGATGCGCCCGGAGACAGATTCCTCGATGGCGGTGCAGGAAGAGGTGACGTCGATCTGGCGGCCGTCGGCAAGCTGCTCCAGCGGTACGCGCACGTCGATGACGTGGTCCAGGTGCACCGCGTTGAGCAGGCCCTCGATGACCGGGTAACCATCCTCCAGGCGTCCGGAGCCGAGCGCGGCATAGATGGCCGGCCAGCAGGGGCCGACCAGAACATCCGGGGTGCCGGCCTTCTCGGCTGCGGCATCGCCGCAGGTCACCGCGCTGTGTGCGGAGAGCAGCGAAGCAGGGAAGTGGAAGGAGTAGCCGGACTCGACGGTGGGCATCTCCGTAATCTCATCGCCCTGCTCCGCGGTGGAGCCGACACCGGCCAGCCCCTCCAAGAGGGTGAAGACGGAGTTGGGTAGGCGCTCCTCGGAGACCACCGGGGAGCCACCCGTGGCTACATCTTCCGGCAGGTCCACTGGGACGGTGACCTCGCGAACGTAGAAGGGGCGCTGCTCCTCCGGCAGGTCATCCCAGTAGGAGTCCGCGGTGATGACGATCTCCCAGTTGCCCTCGGCATCCTGACGCAGGTCGAAGGCGTTCTCATCCATCTCATAAGCCGGGTTGGCCATGAGGTGGCCGTGCCACAGCAGGGTAGGAGAAGTACGCAGGAACTCGGCCTCATCGGCGGCGGAATTCAGGCGGGAGAAGGCCTTCTGCGGGGTCGAGCCCTGCTCCAGCAGCGCATCCGTGGTGGCCTGCTCGAAGCGGGCGAGCAACTCTGCCACCGGCTCGTTCTTCTTGGTAATGCCGGCCACGGCTACCGGGCCCGGGATGATGCGCACCTGGTCGGCGGTATAGCGTTCATCCTGGGCCTGCCACAACGTGTCCTTGCCAAACCAGCTCTTGAGGTCGCCATCGATGGCGGGCACCCACGGCATGGGCTTGACGTGCTTGTAGTGCAGCGAAATCCACCAGGCGGCATCGCGCGCGGAGACCTCGGTGGTACGTGCGGCGGGGTATTCAGCCAGCAGCTTAGCGACGGCCCGCGGGGCATCGTGGACGTCCTCAACGCTGGTGAAGAAGGTTTCAATCTGGCCGTGGTCCGCCGGGTTCAGGCGGGCTTCGACGCGGTGGAGGAGATCGAGGAAGCGGTCATCCCAGCTGGGATCCACGAACGGGTGGGCCAGCTCCACGAAGCGCTCCAGCCACTCGGCGTAGGTCATGGATTCCACATCGCCGAAGTAGGGTTTGCAGGTCTTGGCCAGGGCATCGATGATCTCCTGGCGGTGCGCCGGGTAGTCCTCGATGCTCAGGGAAGTAATCAGGCGCGAGGCCGCCGCGAAGGAATTATCCAGGTCGTGGATGTCCGCCAGCAGGTGGGACTGGGAGGACGCCACGCCATGCGCTCCGGTTCCGCGGCCGACCCAGCCATCATTGTCCTCTGGGGAAATGCCGGTGGTATTGACCAGCAGGTCCTTCACCGAATCGGTGGCCTTAGCTTCCTTGGTGGCCATGGCGACGGTGCCGATGAAGACGGCGTCGACAGGCATAGCGGGCAGGCCGTGCTTTATCGCCCACTCGCCGGTGAGGTAGGAGGTGGCGCGGTCCGGAGAGGCGATGCCGCCGCCGACTGCCAGGTAGACGTTGGGGTGCTGGCGGATTTCGGCGTAGGTATCCAGCAGCATGTCATCCAGGTTGACCCAGGAGTGGTGGCCGCCGGCGTGGCCGTCCTCGACCTGCATGATGATGCGGTCCTCCGGGTAGGCCGTGGCGATGGCCAGCACATCCCGGATCTGCTTTGCGGTACCGGGCTTGAAGGAGATGAAAGGGAAACCGTCGGCGTGGAGGCGGTCCAGCAGCTCGCCGGCTTCCTCTACCTCCGGAATACCGGCGGAGATGCACACGCCGTTGAAAGCCGCACCGGCCGCGCGGGCCTTGGGCACGATGCGCGCCTGGCCGAAGTGCAGGTTCCACAGGAAGCGGTCGAAGAACATGGTGTTGAACTGTGCCGTGCGTCCGGGGCGCAGGTGCTTTTCCATGGTGGCCAGGTGCGAGCGGAAGACCTCATCGGAGTACATGCCGCCGCCGGCCATCTCCGTCCAGTGTCCGGCGTTGGCCGCCGCGGCCACGATCTCTCCATCAGCAGACGTCGGCGTCATGCCGCCCAGCATGATGGGGGAGAGGCCCGTGAGGTCGGAGAAGCGGGTCTGGGTATAGGTGCGCCCGTTCGGGAGCTCGATGGTGCGCGGGGCGAAGTCGGCGTAGTTCAGAGCCTTGGGCAGTTCAGTGCCTGGTGTGGCCAGCGCATTGACCTCCTGCGGGGTGGCGGCCGAGATCACCGTGACACCCGTTCCCTCCACGACGCGGCGGGTGAGGGTGGTCAGCGCGCGGTCCAGGACAATGAGGTGCTCGGAGTTGAGTGCGGCCAGCGTGGCCGGCCAATCATGTTCGTTGACCAGGATGGCCTCGGCCTGCGCGCGGGCCTCATCCACGTCGAGGCCGCACTTCTGAGCCAGCGCCACGGTGCGCTCGGCCGCCATGGCCAGCACCGGGTTGTGGAAGGGAAGGGCCACGGGCAGCTCATCGAAACGAGGGCTGAGCTCATCGCCGCCGATGGTGCGCTTCTCCAGCTCGGCGTTGAAGCCCTTGACGGCCTCCTCGATGGCGGTGCGGGTGGCGGCCAGGTCCTCCGGGCTGCCGGAAAGTGCGAAGTGGCGGCGGCCGTTGACCACGGCGATGGCGGCGGTGCCGTGCAGATGCTCAGTGACGAAGCCGCGCTCCAGGCCACGGACAGACAGCATCTGGGAGCGCGGATCGGAGCCATTGACCGCACTGGCAGCGGTCCCCATCAGGATGGCCAGGGCGAGGGCGTGCGCCGGCTTGTCGACGGCCAACGCGCCCAAGCTTCCCTGCGAATGCCCAGCGCGCTCATCGATGTCGACGCCTAGGTCACGCAGCTGCTCGATGGCGGCAATCTGGCCCAGGACGATGCCCGGGATGGATACCGCAGGCAGCGAGTCGAGGGTAGTGGACTCGGTGGAACCAGCGATGAGCTGCTCGAGGCGCTCCAGCGCGCCGGGGCAGGTGGAGGCGATGGTGCGTGCGGCGGGGCCGGTGAGGCTGCGGGCTTGGGCGAGGGCCTCACGTAGGGATTCGGCAGTGGCGGCAGTCTGCGCGGCGGTGGCGATGAAACCTTGCCAATCGGAGCCTTGTCCGGCGAAAAGCACGGCCGGGCGGGGCATGGAATGCAGCATAGTTACAGGCATCTTTCCTCTTTTGAGCTGATGGGGAACGGTGTGATGAAGAGCTGCGGGCAGACTTAGTTAGCCCTACAGAACAATCATGATGAGCCACCGTAGTCGAAGCCCTTGCGCATAGGTGTCTCCCGCGCGGAAAATGTGAGGTTTTTCTCACGTTTGGGTTGTGGGGGTACTCGCCGCGTCTCCGCCGCGCGAAGTTGCGCAACCTTTTGTATTCTTGGCCTCACTGCAGCGGCTCGGGGAGGAGCAGGGGTGGCTCAGCATCGGTTCGCGCAGCATGAAAGAAAAGAAAAACAAGGGGGGACTATGTCTCAATCAGCAACCGAGAAAACAAACAAGACACCAGCTCGGCTCAGCAAAAGCCGAGTAATCAAAACTATGACCAAGCTGGCAGGCAAGCTTGAGGAGGATTCCTCAACCGGCTTGCCCACCATCAAGATTGCCGGCGGATTCTTAAGCATCGACGTCAACGAGGAGATGGGCGGCCTCTGCGTGCTCGGGTATTGGGGTGGCGCCGTGTGCTTCGATCCGGACCGGCAGCCTTTGCGCATGGAGGTCAACGATCTCAACGGCGGTGGAATCTCCGGCAACCTCGTGGCCGAGCCCTGTGGAAGCTCCGACATGCACACCCACTTGCGGATCTTTGCACCGCCTTATCTGCCGTCGACGGCCACGAATGCCCAGCTCAAGAGCATTATCGTGGGCTATGCGGCCGAAATGTCGGCGGTCTTCGCGCGCCTGGATGAGCAGTTTCCGGAAGAGCCCTCCAAGCCACGGAAGGGGTCTGGGCTTAAGCCGGTATCGCCCCACTATTTCAGCGAGGCCTATGGGGTTTCAGCGGTGGGGATGTGGCGAGTGTACGAGCGCGCCACGCGCCTGGCAATGATCGGCACGCCCGTTCACGTGGTGGACCACCGGAATGGGGTCGTGAGCATCCTCATCAATGAACACGCGATCACTATTGAATCCGCTCGTGATGGCTCCGGGGATATTGAACTCCGCCTCGTCACGCCCTCCGGCCGCTGTGCGTGCGACCTTGATGCGCTCGTGCGCTGGGCCGAGTTCATGAATGATGATCAATATGTCTACTCCGCGCGCATCGAGGTGGTAAACCTCGATGGCGGCGATGAGCAGGACCTCGTGCTGGTGACCACGGCCCGTATTCCCACGAAGTGGGGCTATACCGATGAGCAGCTGGACTGGCAGCTCAGTGCGTTGGTGAGCCAGCTTGTCGGAGCAGGTGAGGCCTTCTACCGAACCTTCAATCCCACGCGCGTGATGCGCTATATCGACCGGGCTGCCTAGGCCGGTGCTTGTTCTCCGAGCAGCTTCAAAAGGTCCTTCTGCACCTCGCGGCGGCGGACCTTCCCCAGTTGGTCGGAGGCCAGGTGCTCGAAGTGGTAGAAGGTGCGCGGCACCTTGTATCGGGTCAGGCGCTCGCGGCAGTAGTCCTTGAGTCCCTCCGGGTCGAGCACCGCGCCGTCCTCCAGGATGATGCAGGCCACGACGTCCTCGGATCCATCCGCACGCGGACGGCCAACGACGGCCACGTTGGTGACGTCTGGGTGCTGGCGGATCACGTCTTCCACCTCGGCTGGGTAAATGTTAAAGCCGCCGGTAATGATCATTTCCTTGATGCGGGAGACGATCTTGATGAAACCATCGGACTCCATAACTGCCATGTCGCCCGTGCGGTACCAGCCGTCGTGGAAAGCCTGCTCGGTGGCTTCCGGCATGTTGAAATAGCCCTTGAATACCTGCGGTCCGCGCACGAGGAGCTCGCCCGCGGTGCCATCCGGCTGGGTTTCATCGAGGTTGTCCGGGTTGCCGATGCGCACCTCAGTATCCGGGAAGGGGATGCCGATATAGCCGGGGCGGCGATTCTTGTTGAGTGGGTTCGCGGCCACGATCGGCGAGGTTTCCGTGAGCCCGTAGCCTTCTACGAGTAGGCCGCCGGTGACCGTTTCCCATTCCTCAACGATCTCCGCCGGTAGCGCCGCTGCGCCCGACAGGCTGTTCTCGATGCCGTGCAGATCGATGCCCCGTTCCTGGGCCGCTTCCATGACCTTGGCGTAGATCGTGGGCACGCCCGGCATCCAAGTAGGGCGGCGCTTCTTCATGATCTCGAGAAGAAGCGGCACCTTGGGAGCTGGGGTGAGGACGAGCTCACCGCCGATGTGCACGCCGAGGGCGGCGATAAGGGTGAGGCCGTAGACGTGGAAGAGGGGGAGGGCGGCGAGCATGCGCTCGGCCTTGTTGCCCAATTCGGGGACCCATGCTTCCGCCATCTTCATGTTGCAATACAGGTTGGAGTGGGTCAGCTCCGCGCCTTTGGGCCTGCCGGTGGTTCCGGATGTGTAGAGAATAAGTGCGGTGTCATTGAGATCGACCTTCGCATCCTCTAGCTTGTAGCCCTGCCCGCCGATGGCGCGCCCCGTGAGCACGTTCCACGGCACGGTATTGGGAGCGGCAACTGAGAGCTCCGCGCGCTTGTCCTTGATGAAGGGAAGCGGCAAGCGCAACAGCAGCTGCTTGCGGCGCGGCATGGCCTCGATCATGTTGACCGTAACAATCGTTTCGAGCGGTGTGGAATCACGCAGCTTCTCAAAGGTGGGGCTCGCCTTATCCCAGACCACGGCCACGCGGGCGGCGTGATCCTGGAAGAGGGGCTCGAGCTCAGCCGCGGTGTAGAGCGGGTTGTGCTCCACGACGGTCGCCCCCAGTTTCAGGATGGCGTAGAACACCGCCACGTGTTGGGGGCAGTTGGGCAGTGCTACGGCGACGCGATCACCAGGACGGATGCCAAAGGCCTTGAGGCCCGCTGCGGCGGCGCGCACGTGGGTATCGAGTTCGCGGTAGGTCATCTGGTGACCGAAGAACCACGTCGCCGGCCTGTCGCCGAATTCCTCCACGGTCTCTCGGTAGGAGTCCAAAAGCGTTTCGGTGCCGTAGTCCAGATTAGGTTTAGTCCACTCAGGGTAGTACTGGAGCCAGGCTTTCGTCTCAAAGGCGGAAGAGGCCTGAGCAGGGGCTTCGGTCATGTTCGCGAACTCCTTAGGTGGTCAAACTTGTTATGTGTGAAACAGTATAACTAATTTGTGACGGAAGTCTCGCAAATCTTTGCAAAGTTGCTTGCAGTAACGAAATCTTTTCGGGATAAATCAATAGCCCCGGTGATGTGCGTTTATCACGCAGGGATCGGTTCCGGGGCTATGGAGTGCTACTTCTCCGCTTTGAGGCGCTCGAGCAGATCCGCCTGAACCTCGCGGCGGCGAATCTTGCCCAGCTGGTCGGTGGCCAGCTTTTCGAAGTGGTAGAAGGTGCGCGGCACCTTGTAGCGGGTCAGGCGCTCGCGGCAGTAGTCCTTGAGGCCTTCGGGGTCGAGCGCGGCGCCGTCGTTAAGCACGATGCAGGCTACGACGTCCTCCGAACCGTCCGAACGCGGGCGACCCACCACGGCTGCCTCCGCCACGTCTGGGTGATCCAGCAGTGTTTCCTCAACCTCACCGGGGTAGACGTTGAATCCGCCGGTGATGATGATTTCCTTGATGCGGCTGACCAGGCGGATAAAGCCGTCTTCCTCCATCACGCCCATATCGCCGGTGCGGAACCAGCCATTGTGGAAGGCCTTCTCTGTGGCTTCCTCATCGCCGAAGTAGCCCTTAAAGATCTGCGGGCCGCGGGCCAGCACCTCACCTTCTTCGCCATCCGGCATGGTCTCATCAAGGTTGTCCGGGTTGGCAATGCGAATCTCGGTATCCGGGAAGGGGATGCCCACGTAGCCGGGGCGGCGGGCGTCACTCATCGGGTTACCCACGATGATGGGCGAACACTCCGTCAGGCCATAGCCCTCCACGAGCATGCCGCCGGTGTACTTCTCCCACTTCTCCACGGTATTGACCGGCAGGGTCGACGCTCCGGAGAAGGCCGCGCGCACGCCGTCCAGGGAGACGTCATCTTCTTCCGCCTTCGCCACGATGCGCTCGTACAGAGTCGGCACGCCCGGCACCCAGGTCGGGGTGTGCTTCTTCATGAGATCCATGATGAGCGGCATCTGCGGGCTCGGCAGCAGAACCAATTCGCTGGCGATGAGCGGCGCCAAGGTGGCGTTCATGGTCAGGCCGTAGGCGTGGAAGAAAGGGAGCGCAGCGAGCATGCGCTCCGGGGAATCGCCCAGGCCTGGGACCCAGTGCTTGCCCATGAGCAGGTTGGAGAAAAGGTTGCCGTGGGTCAGCTCCGCGCCCTTGGGGCTGCCGGTGGTGCCGGAGGTGTACAGGATGAGCGCGGTGGTGTCCTTGGTGACGTCCTCCGGGGTGAGGACGTCAGAACCATCGCCGCCAATGGCGTTGCCAACGAGGGACTCCCACGGCACCGTGTTCGGTGCCGGGGCGGTGAGCTGATCGCGCTTGGACTTCAGTGGCGGGATAGGCAGGCGCAGGGCCAAGCGCTGCGGAGTCGGCATCGCGTTGATCATGTTGATGGAGACGACGGTCTCCAGGGAGGTCGTCGGGCGCAGCTTCTCCAAGGTGGAGGCCGTCTTATCCCAGGAAATGGCGATGCGTGCGCCGTGGTTCTGGAACAGGCCCTCCAGCTCGTGGGCAGTGTAGAGAGGGTTGTGTAAAACCGCGATGGCGCCCAGCTTGAGCACGGCCCAGAAGGAGGCGATGAACTGCGGGCAGTTGGGGGCGACGATGGCTACGCGGTCCCCCGGGCGCACTCCGAAGGCGCGCAGGCCGGCGGCGGCGCGGCGGACCTGCTTGTCCAGCTCGGCGTAGGTTTGTGTGCGGCCGAAGAAGTAGGTTGCCGGCTTGTCGGGGTGGAGCGCGAGGTTGTTGTCGTAAACGTCGAGAAGCGTGGTGTCCCCGTATTCCAGGCTATGTGGTGTCCACTCTGGGTAGTACTGGAGCCACGCCTTGGACTCGTATGCCGACATCGATTCACCTTTCGGTCGCGTAGGTTAAGGTACGGGCCAGTATAACGCGGGTCGTTTCGGGATACACTGGGAAATTATGCGCATCGCGATGATTTCCATGCATACCTCGCCCCTTGAGCAGCCCGGTTCCGGGGATGCGGGCGGCATGAACGTCTACGTTCTCAATACTGCTCGCCAGCTCGCACGCCGCGGCGTGGAGGTCGATATTTTTACCCGCGCCACGCGCCCCAGCCAGGGTGAGGTGGTGGGCGTCGAGGAGCGCCTGCGCGTCATCAACATTGTGGCGGGGCCCTATGAGGGCTTGAGCAAGGAAGAGCTGCCCACCCAGTTGGCTGCGTTTACGGGCGGGATCTATAACTTCGCGCGCTGTTTTGAGGTGGACTATGACGTCATCCACTCTCACTATTGGCTCTCCGGTCAGGTGGGCTGGTTATTGCGCGATCTGTGGGACATCCCCCTCGTCCACACCGCGCACACGCTGGCCGCGGTGAAGAACGTGCACCGCACGCTCGATGACACCCCAGAGACTGAGGCGCGCCGCATTTGCGAACAGCAGCTGGTGGATAACGCTGACATCCTGGTGGTTAATACAGCCCAGGAGACCCGCGATCTGATCGAGCACTACGATGCATCGCCGGACAATATCGTTGTGGTCTCCCCGGGTGCGGACACGGATCTCTACACCCCGGGCACCGACCGCATGACGGAGCGTGCGCGCCGCCAGCTGGGTATCCCGCTGCACACCAAGGTGGTGGCGTTTGTGGGCCGCCTGCAAAAGTTCAAGGGCCCTGATGTGCTTATTCGCGCAACGGCGGAGCTGATGGAGCGCGATCCGGATCGCCGCCTGCGTGTGGTCGTCTGTGGTGGCGCCTCGGGGGCGAATTCCTCGCCGGATACTTACCACAATCTGGCTCGCGAGCTGGGGGTGGAGCGCGTCGTGCGCTTCCTGAGCCCGCGCCCGCCGCAGGAACTCGTAGCCATCTATCAGGCCGCGGATATTGTTGCGGTGCCCAGCTATAACGAGTCCTTCGGGCTGGTGGCCATGGAAGCGCAGGCCTCCGGAACGCCCGTGGTGGCGGCGGCCGTCGGTGGCTTGCCCATCGCCGTCGCGGATGGTGACACGGGCTTGCTCGTCCACTCCCATTCGGCGCAAGACTGGGCGGATGCGCTGGAGCAGTTGCTTGACGACGACCCCCGCCGCATCGCCATGGGCGAAGCCGCCGTCGATCACGCCCAGCAGTTCAGTTGGGCGGCGGCCGCCGCCCAGTTGGAGAACATCTACGCCGACGCGATGAGTATTGAGATTCCGGACTGCCACGCGCGCCGGGCAATCGGATACTAATCCCACATAAGCGGGCATAAACCCACAGTTAGGGGTGATGTGCTCGGGTTCACAGGCGGGCCGCCGAAAAACGTGGCATGCTGGTGTTTATGAGTAACGGAAAGCTGATTCTACTTCGACACGGACAGTCCGAATGGAACGAGTCCAACCAGTTCACCGGTTGGGTTGATGTCAACCTCACCGCCAAGGGTGAGGGTGAGGCCAAGCGTGGCGGCGAGCTGCTCAAGGAACAGGGCATTCTGCCGACTGTCGTGTATACCTCCCTCCTGCGCCGCGCCATCCGCACGGCCAACATTGCGCTTAATGCCGCAGACCGCCACTGGATTCCGGTCGTGCGCGATTGGCGCCTGAACGAGCGCCACTACGGCGCACTGCAGGGCCTCAACAAGGCCGAGACCAAGGACAAGTACGGCGAGGAACAGTTCATGGCATGGCGCCGCTCCTACGGCACCCCGCCGCCGGAGCTGGAGGACGGCGCCGAGTACTCCCAGGCCGGTGACCCGCGCTACGCCAACCTGGATCAGGTTCCGCGTACGGAGTGCCTGAAGGATGTCGTCGAGCGCTTCGTTCCTTACTTCGAGGAGGAGATCCTCCCGCGCGCCAAGAAGGGTGAGACCGTTCTCATCGCCGCACACGGTAACTCCCTGCGCGCGCTGGTCAAGCACCTGGATCAGATCTCCGATGAGGAGATCGCCGGCCTCAATATCCCGACGGGCATCCCGCTGGTCTACGAGATCGCTGAAGACGGTTCCGTGGTGAACCCGGGTGGCACCTACCTGGATCCGGAGGCTGCCGCTGCTGGTGCAGCCGCCGTGGCCGCGCAGGGTGGCAAGAAGTAGCCGAAAACCGCTACGTGCTGCGCACGAACCCCAAGGAGCCTATACTCCTTGGGGATTCTTTGTAGGGGCGTGAATGATTGTGGAACTGGTACTAGCTTTCCTGGCCGGCGTGGTGGCCTGCGGCCTGGCCATACCGGTGATCACCCGGGTCCGCGAGCGCCTGGTGCGCCGCCGCGTCCGTGATGCGGATGCGAACCAGGTCACCAGCGTTAGCCAGGTCTTGCACCTCGCCGTGTCCGGCTCTCCAGCCGGGATGGCCGTGCTCTCGCGCTCCAAAGAGATCATTTTTTCTAACCCTGCCTCCCATGAGATGTCGATGGTGCACGACCGGGCGGTGAACCCCGATCTGTGGAAGGTTGCGCAAGAGGTTTTCGAGGATAAAGAGACCCGAACGCTGGACCTTTCTATCCCGAAGCGGCGCACCGGAAATCGCGTGATTCAGGTGCGTGCGGTGGTCCAGCCGCTGACGCTGAACGACGATCGCTTCGTCATCGTCTACGGCACCGACGAGTCCGAGTCGGTGCGCATGGAATCCGCTCGCCGTGACTTCGTGGCCAACGTGTCCCACGAGCTGAAAACCCCGGTGGGTGGCATCGCGCTGCTGGCTGAGGCCCTCCTTGAGGACACCGGGAATCCCGAGCACGTCGAGTATTTCGGCAGCAAGGTGCAGAAGGAAGCGGCGCGCATGGCCGACATGGTCAGCGAGCTCATCTCCTTGTCTAAACTGCAGGGCGCGGAGGCGCTCCCGGAAATGGAGCCGCTCGACCTCGATGAGATCATCGATGAGGCCATTACCCGCAACCAGCTTGCCGCCGATTCCCACCACAATCAGCTCACCCGCGGTGATTCCGAGGGGGTCCAGGTCATGGGGGACAAGTCCCTCTTGGTCACGGCGATCTCCAACCTCATCTCAAATGCCATCCACTATTCGCCGGATGAGATGCCGGTGTCGGTTACACAGAAGGTCGTCGGCGGAAAGGTCGTCCACATCCGCGTCACCGACCGTGGCATCGGCATTGCTCCAGAAGACCAGAAGCGGGTCTTTGAGCGCTTCTTCCGCGTGGATAAGGCGCGGTCCCGGCAGACCGGTGGAACCGGCCTTGGTCTGGCCATTGTGAAGCATGTCGTGGCTAATCACGGCGGCAATATCAAACTGTGGTCACGCCCCGGAACTGGCTCGACGTTCACAATCGAGCTCCCTATCTACGCGGAAGAAAAGCCAGCAGATAATCTTATTCATCGGGATAATATAGAAGACGGGGCTGTCAGCTCCGCCGCCCCTGGTTTACAGCGCGCCGTGGCGCGCGTAGCCGCTCGTCGAAAGGATAAAGCGCAATGACCACCATCCTCATCGTTGAAGATGAAGAGTCGCTGGCCGATCCCCTCGCCTTCCTCCTCCGAAAGGAGGGATTCGACGTTCTCCTCGCCCCGGACGGGCCCAGCGCGCTAGAACAGTTCGCAGCGAACCACGTGGACATCGTCTTGCTGGACCTCATGCTGCCGGGTATGTCCGGAACGGACGTGTGCAAGCAACTGCGCGCGACATCCTCCGTGCCGGTGATCATGGTGACCGCGCGCGACTCTGAAATTGACAAGGTCGTGGGGCTAGAGCTGGGCGCAGATGATTACGTAACCAAGCCCTATTCCTCTCGCGAACTCATCGCCCGCATCCGCGCGGTGCTGCGCCGCGGTAACGATGCCTCTTCCGATCACGGTGAGGAGGAGCCCGACGAGCAGATTCTGGAAGGCGGCCGCGTGCGCATGGACGTGGAGCGCCACACCGTGCTTGTCGCCGGCGAGCCGGTTTCCATGCCGCTCAAGGAGTTTGATCTCCTCGAGTACCTGCTGCGCAACTCTGGGCGCGTGCTGACCCGCGGTCAGCTCATCGACCGTATTTGGGGCGCGGACTACGTGGGTGACACAAAGACTCTCGACGTCCACGTCAAGCGCCTCCGCTCCAAGATCGAGGCCGAGCCTTCCCACCCGCAGCAGCTCGTGACGGTGCGCGGCCTGGGATACAAGTTCGAGGCTTAAGCGCCAGGGTCCGCTGGGTGCCGCGGGAACTCGACTCCGGAGCGCGCCCGGGCCTCGCAGTGCTTGGCCAGGATTTCGTAGCACTCCTCGCCGAGTAGCGCGATCAGCTCGGTCTTCTGCGACTTCCACAGCGGTTCTTCCGCGGTGTGGCACGAGGGATCGGCCGAGCAATACCAATCGAAGTCCTCGCCGCCGTTGCCCCATCCGCGGCGGTCGTACTCACCGATGGTGGTGCGTAGGATTTCCTCCCCGTCGGGGCGCTCCTCATAGTCTTCGTGCCGGCGAATCGGCAGCTGCCAGCACACTTCGGGCTTGACCACGGTGAGCTCTTCCCCCGCGTCGAGCGCCCACTGATGGATAGCGCAACCCGCGCCCGTGGGCCAGCCGGCGCGGTTGGCGAAGATGCAGGCGCCGGCGACAAGCGGCGTCTTCAGCGCCGGTTCCGGCTCGCCATCATCGCCGTCGAGTTCATCCCACTCCAGCCACGGTTCCAGCTCCTCGGGTTCACCGTGCTTCAGGAACTCATCTACCCCCTCTGGGCGGTGCTGCCAGAAACGTGCGGGCATGCGGGCGACGGCGTCGCGAAGCTGCTCTCGATCCGTCTCATCGGCCATGTATGCGCCGTGCACGCAGCAGCCGACGTCGGGCTGTTGCTTATCGATGCCGTGGCACCTCTCCGTCCCAAACTGGCAGGCATAGTGCGATTCGAGCCAGGTCAGGTCGATGGAAAAGACGTGGAGTGGATCGTGCGGATCCGTAAATTCGAACCACTCTCTGGGGAAGTCGGGGGCCTTTTCGCGGCCGGCGATAATGGAAGCCGCCGCGGGGGAGGAGGCCGGAAAACCCAGGTAAACTTCTTTTGATTTCGGGCGATTCACACCTACCCACGGTAGACCTACTACTGTAGAGGCGTGCGATTAGGTGTATTAGACGTCGGAAGTAATACCGTCCACCTCGTTGCGGTCGATGCCGCAACCGGTGGGCGGCCTTCGCCGATGAGCGATTGGAAAACCCCGCTGCGTCTGGTGGAACAGCTAGACAAAGACGGCAACATCCATGAGAAGGGCATGAAGAAGCTCATCTCCGCCGTGGGTGAAGCCGCTGAGTTGGGCAACAAGCTGGGCTGTGACGAGTTCATTGCCTTTGCTACTTCTGCCGTGCGCTCGGCCACTAATTCGGCCAAGGTTCTCGACGAAGTTGAGAAACAAACCGGCGTCCGCCTCGAGATCTTGTCGGGCGAGGAGGAAGCTCGGTTGACCTTCCTGGCCGCTCGCCGTTGGTATGGCTGGTCCGCTGGCCGCATTACCAACCTCGACATCGGTGGTGGCTCGCTGGAGCTGTCCACCGGTACCGACGAGCATCCGGAAATGGCTTTCTCCCTCGATTTGGGAGCGGGCCGTCTGACTCACAACTGGTTCGATACCGACCCGCCAGAAAAATCCAAGGTGAACCTGCTGCGGGATTACATCGATGCGGAACTGGCCGGCGTCGCCGATAAAATGCGCGCGCTGGGCCCTGCCGGGTTGGCCGTGGGTACCTCGAAAACCTTCCGCACGCTGGCTCGATTGACCGGTGCTGCACCGTCTTCGGCGGGCCCCTATGTGAAACGCACGCTCACTGCACCGGGCCTGCGTCAGCTGATTTCCTTCATTTCCCGTATGACTGCAGCTGACAGGGCGGACCTTGAGGGTGTAAGTTCTACCCGATCGCATCAGATCGTCGCCGGCGCTTTAGTGGCGGAGGCGAGCATGCGTGCCCTGGGAATCGAAAAGTTGGAGATCTGCCCCTGGGCTCTCCGAGAAGGTGTCATTTTGCGCCGTACCGATAAGGGACTGGAATAGGAAAGAAACGTGGCTGACAAGAAACAGTTGACAGTTGCGGAGCTGCTGGCCCGTAACGCGAAGGACCGATCTGGCGAGGAGAAGAGCTCGCGCCGCCATCGCCGGAGCCTTGACGAAGGCGGCATCTCGGTTGCGGAGCTGACCGGCAATCTCGAAAAGGTCAAGGCAACTCCGGCGGAGGCTAAGCACTCGAGTGTCTCCATCGATGAGCCGGCCCCGGTTATTCCTGCGCCGAAGAAGGAGAAGAAGGAGAAGCCTCAGCAAGAGACACCTCAGCAGGAGGCCCCGCAGAAGGACGCTGATAAGTCTCACTCCGCCGCCCCTGCGGAGAAGCCAACCGAATCTGAGTCCAAGCCTTCCCAGCCCTCTGACGAGGACACGCGCGTAATCCAGAAGGTCAAGGACGAGCCCAAGAAGGCTGAAGACAAGGCCCAGTCAAAGGTCGAGTCAAAGGCTGAGCTGAAGACCGAGGAAAAGGTTGAGCCAAAGGCCAACGACAAAGTCGATGACAAGGCCGAGGATGACACCTTTACCACGGGTGAACTCGAGGCAGTCGACCATGATGTTGAAGAGTACGACGAGGACTATGACGAGGAGGACGAGGGCAAGCTCAACCCCTTCGCCGTCGTCCTGCTCGCCCTCGTGGGCATCGTGCTCGGCGCCATCGTGTTCAAGGGCTTTGAGATTCTCTGGGACCGCTTTGACCGCTTGGTCGTCGTGGTACTCGGTGTTGTTGTCACCGGCGTCATCGTCGGAATCGTCCACGCACTCCGCACGAGCCGCGACGGTTTGTCCATGTTCCTCGCAGCCGTGGCCGGTCTCGTGCTGACCTTTGGCCCGCTGCTCGTGGTGATGTAAGCACCAGCCCAAAAGGCATCTTCTCAAAGGCATCTGCCAGAAGGTATCTTTGCCCCTGAAAACGCCATCTATCCTGCTGTAAATGGCATCTTCAGGGCAGAAAACGCCTTCTGGCAGATGCCTTTTGCATGTGTGAGGATAGCGTGCGAGCAGCCCTGTTGATTGGTGGCCGCGTCCTGGCCTTTCTGGCACCCTGGAAAGCATGACAAAAATTGCAGTACTTGGTGGAGGACAAATCGGCGAAGCCCTCGTTTCTGGGCTGGTGCATGCGGGCTATGATGCCGCGGACATCGTGGTGACCAACCGCCGCACTGAGCGCGGCGAGGAGCTGAAGAGCGCGTACGGCGTCAGCGTCACGAGCGTTAACCCCGCGGCTATCGACGGCGCCGACTACATCTTCGCCTGCGTGAAGCCTTATGCCATCGTGGAGCTTCTTGAGGGCCTCGACATCCCACAGACGGCCGTGGTTGTGTCCATGGCAGCCGGCTTAACTCTCGAGACCCTGGAGAAGGCCGCTGGGGAGGGCGTGCCGGTCGTCCGCGTCATGCCGAACACCCCCATGTTGGTGGGCAAGGGTATGTGCACCTGCGCGGGCGGCACCCACGTGACGGAGGAGCATCTCGACGGCGTGGTCAAGCTCCTGGAGGCTGTCGGCGAGGTTGCTGTCATTGAGGAGAAGCACATCGATGCTGCTACCGCTCTAGCCGGCTCCGCGCCCGCCTACTACTTCCTAGTCACGGAGGCGCTGATCGACGCCGGCGTGCAGCTCGGCCTCACCCGCGATGTTGCCGAGAAGCTAGCCACCCGCACCGCACAAGGCGCCGGAACGATGCTGGCTGAATCCGGCAAGGATCCGGTTGCTTTGCGCGCAGGGGTGACCTCCCCGGGGGGAACCACTGCCGCCGCTCTTCGCGAGCTCGAGGAGTCTGGCCTGCGGGGTGCGTTCTTCCGAGCCGCTGAAGCCTGCACCCAGCGTGCGCAGGAACTTGCCTAAAACTTCCCGTCGCCCTGGGAGCCCTGTGGCACGTGTTGCCACACGGGCTTGAAGGGCAGCAGCGGTGCGAAAGAGGAAAAAATTAGCTCTTGGGTCGCATTAGTCACAGGTTTCACGCTAAGCTGGCAGGAGCGCGTGCGTGATAGTCCTGTGGGAGGGGAAGCCTACAGCGCGTCACGTGCTGAAGGGTTAAATAAACTATGACGAATGAAGATAAGGGAACTTTCCTGACCATCGCCGAAGTTGCGGAGATCATGCGTGTCTCCAAGATGACGGTCTACAGGTTGGTTCATGCAGGTGACATGCCGGCCGTGCGCGTGGGACGCTCGTTCCGCGTTCACGAATCCGCCGTCAAGGAATACCTTGAGGCTTCCGTATACGGAGCCTAGCGTTCACCTCTTTCTGGCAGCGCCCACCACTGCGGACCCCTCGCGGTCCACGGCGGTGGGCGCTGCCCTTAGTTTTGGTGCTGGGCAGGCCGCTAGGTAAGATAGTGAACATTCGTTTCGGCACTGGCATGCCTGCGTCTCCCTGTTTCGCGGGGACCGCCTCGAGTGCACCGTGGGTGGTTTTGTTCCAGGCGTTGCCGGCCGGGTTACGTACGTACTGATACCGAAAGTGAGGAAACCTGCTATGGGTTCTGTCATCAAGAAGCGCCGCAAGCGCATGTCCAAGAAGAAGCACCGCAAGATGCTGCGCCGCACCCGCGTTCAGCGTCGTAAGCTGGGCAAGTAAAGCTTCGCCTGCAACTCCCCGCATGGTCCTTTTTAGGATCGTGGCGGGGAGTTTCTGCTATCTATTCTCCTTTCTATCCGTCATTTCAGACGACCTCTCCGTCGTTTCACACGACGTCGTTTTAGACGACGGAGCCGCTTAGAACGGAATGTCTTCCTGCGGTGCGCTTGGAGTGTGGGGTTCCTTGGCAGCGGCCTGCGCTTCCTTAGCTTCCTGCTGGACAGCTTCCTCTTGGGCGCGCTCGCGGGTGGCCGTGATTTTCTGGGCTACCGTCTGTGCCCAACGCTTCGCTTTCTTTGCCAGCGGGCCGGTCGGCTCCGTCGTTGCCCACGTCCCATCCTCGTAGAGCCACACCATATCCCCGGTGTGTGGGTCCATGATGTAGTGCGCGCGCCCATCAGTCTTCATATTGTGATGGTGTTGGCACAGGCTGGCCAGGTTGCGCGGGTGCGTGGCGCCGCCGTCGGCATAGTTGATGCGGTGGTCCATCTGGCATAGGTAGGCGGGCCGGTTGCAGCCCGGTGCGCGGCAGGTGCCATCGCGGCCTTCCACATATTTGCGGATGAGCTCTGAAGCTATGTAGCTGGCTGATTCCGGCGGCTGGGAGGACAGGTCGCGCGTGCGTGTGGCGGGCATGTCCTGCGATGTCCATCCGTACCCTTGGATGAAGGTGGGAGCGTTGTCGATATCACTGGCTTGGTAGGTGTGCAGAATGATGGTCGCGGGCGGAGAGATGCTGCCGGCGATGAGCTTCTTTAGGGCATCAGCCTGCGAGAGCCCGTTCTCCTTCGCTGCCTGTTTGATGTAGCCATCCAGAATCATCCCCGTGGCACTGTCCGTATTGAGCTCAAGGATGCCGCGCTTGCCAGTATCGGTAAAAGTATAAGAGTCCTTCTTCGGCGAATCGCGGAAGGTAAAAGCTTTATTGATGCTCTTGCAAATATCGCGCACCTTGCGCCCAATCTGCGCCGGTGTAGGGAAGACCTGATTCGGGGAGGTGGGGGTGAAGTAATCGACCAGGGCATCGTCGATAAGCGCGAGCGTTTCCGGAGGTAGCTTGCCGAGCTTCGTCAGGGTGCGGTCGATGGTGATGAGTGCCTTCATGTCCAACAGAAACTGACTGTCCTGCAGGGCCTTGACCTGCGGTAGCTCCGTGAGGCGGTGCACGGCCAGGCAGCATTCACTCACGGTGTAGTCACCGACGCCAAGCTTGGCGACGAGCCTCTGGCACGCAACATCAAAATCCTCATCGAGCTCTGGCATGGCAGCTACCCAAGAGCGATAGTCCGCGCGGCGGGCGGCGCTGCGCTCCACGGCGAGGGCGCAGTCAGGGTTCATATGGGAAAAGTAGGCGGTTTGAGTGGCGGTGTTCACGGTGTCCCCCAGGTTTATGGTGTCGCTTGTATGTTCTACGCGCACTATAAAACACGCCCCGGACATCTACTATGACCTGGGGAATGTAGGTATTTCCTCGAGGTATTTGAGACATACAAGCGCCCTCTTTGCATCAGTGGGGAGTATTGTCTTCCGGCCCCACAGGCGTCCGCTGCGTACGTATGATGGCGAACTATGTTGCCTAGACTCTTGACCCTTGACAACCTGGTTATCTCACAGACAAAGTCCTTCATGCAGGATCAGTTCCTGATCGCCGATGAACAAGGCGTGCCCGTGGGCACCATCGTGCAGTCGTCGAGCATGAAGGACATGTTCTTCAATGCCTCCCGCAGCCTCGAGGTTGCCTTCACGGATGAGCAGGGCAATCCGCAGCAACCGCTCATGGTGATCAAGGATCCGCCGAACTTCGTGCGGGATACATATGAGGTGTATTTGCCGGGCGTCGAGAAGCCCATGGCAGTGGTGACCAAGAAGTTCTCCCTGCTAAAGACGCGCCTGACCTTGGAGATGGAAGGCTTCCCAGAGATTGAAATTGAAGGCGATGTCTGGGATTGGAATATCACGATTACCAGCCAGGGTCAGCCGCTGGCGGAGGTCCGCAACGAATGGTCAGGCGTGGGACGGTTCCTAGCCGGGAAGAATACCTACAAACTCAGCATCGCGCCGGGGCTCGACCCGCAGCAGCATGCGGGGCTCATCGGTGCGGTCATGTGCATGGATATGCTGCGCACCAAGCAGCAGAACAGTAGCTAGCGGCGCACCATGCGCCAGCTTCCATAGGAAAAGAGCGCGGTGGCCAGCGCCGGGAGGCCATAGGTGCGCACGGCCTTGCGCACGGAGCGGTAGTCGCGGATGAGCCAGCCTTTTTCCTCCGCGATATCGCGCAGCTTGGAATCCGGGTTAATGGCCACGGGGGTTCCCACCATGGAGAGCATCGGGACGTCGTTGGAGCTGTCGGAGTAGGCGGTGCAGCGCTCAAGGTCGAGGTTCTCCAAGGTAGCCAGTGCTGCCACGGCGTGCTTCTTGCCCGAGCCGTGGAGGATATCGCCCACGAGGCGGCCGGTGAAGCGGCCATCTTTTACTTCCGCCACGGTGCCGAGCGCGCCCGTGAAACCGAAACGCTGCGCCAGAATCTGCGCTAGCTGCACGGGGGTTGCGGTAACCAGCCATACCTGCTGGCCGGCATCGAGGTGCATCTGCGCCAGCTGTTTTGTGCCCGGGTAGGCCTTGCGTGCCATGGATTGGTCCACGATGCTCTCGCACAGGGCCACCATCTCATCCACCGAGCGGCCCTTGACGAACTCGAGCGCCTGCACGCGCCCGGCGGCTACGTCCGCGGCATTCTCCGAACCGGAGACGCGGAATTTGAGCTGCTTCCATGCGATGGGAAGGATCTCAGAAAGCTTGAAGTAGCGGCGGCGCGCAAGCCCCAGCGCGAAGGCTACGAGCGAGGAGCCTTGGATCAACGTGTTATCCACGTCGAAGAAGGCGGCGGCGCCAACGTCCTGGGGGATGTCCGGGTCGGGCTCAGTGATGGAGCGCGAACCCGCCGATTCGAAGGAGCCCCGGACGGAATCCACGCCAGAGGAAAACGCATCCAGGTCAATGCCAAAGAGATGTTCCACCGCCGCAGCTGCCGACGCCTCACCTGCCGCCCGCTGGTGCTCTTCACCCAGCGGGGCAAAGGCCTGTTGCTCCAAGAAGTTACGTAGGTTTCCCCTGCTTGCGGTCCAGTTGGCAAGGAACTCGCGGGGAGAATCGGGCATACCGGGAGGCAGGGGGAGGGGCACGCGTTCAGCTTTCATAGGGCGGGCAGACTAACGTGTCCATAGTAAACCGCAAACCGTTCTACGTCCTATCGAGGAGTTTCTATGTCCCACGTCGTCGAACTGATGGTGCGTACTACGTGTGGCTCCTGCGCGCGAGTGCTCGAGCAGATTACTCCGGTGGTTCAGCAGGCTGGTGCGGAGCTTAACGTGCGCACGGTGGATGAGGATGCGGAGCTGGCCATGGAATATGGTGATCGCGTCCCCGTTGTAGTGATTGATGGGGAGGAATTCTCCTGTTGGGAAGTGGACAATGAGGAGCTCGCGCAGGCGCTGGCGCAGTAGTTTTCTTTGGCGTTCCCGCGAGTTTCGGAAACAAGCAGAAGGCTAGTAGTCTTTTGGATGATCTATGTCATCCAAAGGGATGATAAACAACTGGAGGGTAGTGCATGAGTGTGCTCGTCGTGGGCATGTCGCATCAGTCGGCGCCGGTGGCGCTGCTGGAAAAGCTGAGCATGGACGAGACCGTGCAGAACCATACGTGCCGGGCCATGGTGTCGGCGGGTTCGCTGAGCGAGGCGATGATTATCTCCACGTGCAACCGCCTGGAGGTCTACACCGTTACCAATTCCTTCCACACAGGCGTGCAGGATGTCGTGCGCAACCTCGCTGAAGTTTCCGGCGTGGGGGAGGAGGAACTGCGCTCCTACCTTTATGTTCGCTATGCCGACGCCGCCGCTGAGCACCTCATGATGGTGGCCTCGGGCTTGGACTCGATGGTGGTAGGTGAGCAGCAAATCATCGGCCAAGTCCGTACCGCCTATCAGTTCGCTGTCGAGCAGGGAACCGTCGGGCCGCGTATCCACGCGCTGGCCCAGTCCGCGCTGCGCACCGGCAAGCGGGTGCATTCCGAAACCGAGATCGATGAGGCGGGATCCTCCATGGTCTCTTTCGCTTTCGATCAGGCCCTGAGCCGCATGGGCACGGAGGATCTCGACGGCAAGCGCGTGCTGATCTTGGGGGCGGGTGCAATGGCCTCGCTAGCGGCAACCCACGCGGGGCGCTTGGGAGCACACCTGGTTATTGCGAACCGCACCCTGGCTCGCGCCCAGCGCGTGGCGGAACATGCCCATGAAGCGGGCGTCTATGCGGACGTCGTTGAGTTCGCGCACCGCGCCCAGGCTTTGCACGATGTGGACATGGCGATTTCTGCCACGGGCGCCCAGGATTTCACCATTTCAGCGGCCGACGTCGAGCGTTACCACGTGGCCGACCGCGAGCTCATGCTCGTGGATCTCTCCTTGCCGCGCGATATCGATGATGCGGTAGCAGATGTCGAGGGGGTCGACCTCGTTAACATCGAGAGGCTGAGTAATTCTTTGCAGGCGGCCGATACTGACCTTGCCGCCGGCACCAGCCCCCACGCGCAGGCGCGGCGCATCGTCAATGAAGAGCTGGAAGCCTATGCTTTCGAGCAGCGCGTCCGCGACGTCGTCCCGGCGGTATCGGCGCTGCGCAAGCGGGCTGCGAACCTGGTTCAGTGCGAGGTAGCGCGGCTGGAGCAGAAGCACCCAGAGTTGGATGAGCGCCAGATGGGAGACATCAACCGTGCTCTCAAGCGCGTTGCAGATAAGCTGCTCCATGAGCCCACGGTTCGTGCGAAGAAGCTCGCAGCCAACTCCGGAACGGTGAGCCACGAGACCGCGCTGCAGGAACTCTTTGGGCTCCAGCTGGAGGGCAGCGGTGTGGCCATTGACGTGGCGGAGCTGCCGGATGCCGCGCAGATGGAAGCCGCGGAAAGCACTAAGGAAGAAAAGGACGCATAGATGTTGACGATCGGCACCCGAGGATCCCTCCTGGCCACCACGCAGTCGGGGCACGTGCAGGAGTGGCTGCAGCAGGCAGGCTATGAGGCAGAGCTGCACATCGTCACCACGCAGGGGGATGTCAACATGGCGCCCGTGGAGCGCATCGGCGTGGGCGTATTTACGCAGGCCCTGCGTGAGGCCGTTGCCCGCGGCGAGTGCGAGATCGCGGTGCACTCCTTCAAGGATCTGCCCACGGCTGCCGACGAACGCTTCGACCTTGTGGTTCCGCAGCGCCAGGACATCCGCGAAGCGCTTATCGCCCGCGATGGCCTGACCCTCAAGGAGCTGCCGGAGGGCGCACGCGTAGGTACCTCCGCGCCGCGCCGCATCAGCCAGTTGCGGGCGCTGCGCCCGGACCTTGACATTCGCCCACTTCGAGGCAATATCGATACCCGCATGGGCAAGGTCACCGGTGGCGAGCTCGACGCCGTCCTCCTGGCCTACGCCGGCCTCGTGCGCGCGGGCTATGCCGATCGCGCCACCGAGGTCTTCGACCCGGAGGTTTTCATGCCCGCCCCGGCACAGGGCGCGCTGGCCATCGAGGCAGTGAAGGGAACGGAGGCTGCACAGGCCATTGCCCTGCTTGCCGACGCCCCCGCCACCGCCGCCACCCGCGCCGAGCGCACCGTGCTCTCCCGGCTAGAAGCCGGCTGCACCGCGCCGGTTGCCGCGGTCTCTCACTGGGAAGGCGAGCAACTGGTCGTGCGCGGCGGAGTCTTCGCCCTCGATGGTTCTCGTCAGCTCATCGCTCAGGCCCAGGGCGAGGCCAGCGAGGCAGAAGAATTGGGGCGCGCGGTCTCCAAGGAGCTCTTCGCGCAGGGAGCTGCAGACCTCCTGGCAGCGGAGTAATCGCACGTAATTTTTGCTTTGGGGCCTTTTCCTTTAGTGTGTATCTAGCACACAATCATTGAGAGCAATGATTTAGGCCCCCTTAACTCGCGAGTGAGGGGCTTTCTTGTCTCCATTTCCCGCGCCCGCCACGCGTGGCGCCGGGGCACTCGGAATCCACAAACTAGAAAAGAACCTTATGAGCAATGCCGTGCCGGATACCCAGCCTGAGCTGGGTAAGTCTGATCTGGGCAAAGTCGTCTTCGTCGGTGCCGGCCCAGGTAACCCCGACCTGCTGACCGTTCGCGCCCGCGAGGTTCTGGAGACGACCGCCAACGTTGTGACCGACGCCGCCGTTTCACAAGGCGTGCGCGACATGGTGGCGCAGCAAGTGCCGGTTCCGCAGGAGCTTCTCGACGCCGCCGAGGAAGAGTACGAGCGTATCTGCGCCGCCGCAAAGGAAGCGGGCGCGCGCCGCAAGCCGCCACGCCCAGCCCCGCCGACGGCGGCGGTGTTTGAGGAGGTCGAGGGGGACGTCGTCAAGCAACTGCGTGCAGCACTCGAGCGCGCAGAGGGCCACGACGTGATCCGCCTGGTCACCGGAAACCCGCTCAACCGCGAGTCCATCAAGGCGGAAATCACCGCCGTGGCCAATGCGGGCATGGAATTCCAGGTGGTCCCGGGCATGTCCCTGCCTTCGACGGTTCCGTCTTTTGCAGGTATTGCTCTCGGTGCGACCTATACCGAGGCCGACATCACCGAAGGTGCGGATTGGGACGCGCTGGCCTCTGCGACGCAGCCGCTGGTTTTGCAGGCCACGGCAGATGACCTGCCGGTGATTTCCGCCGAGCTGGTGGAGCGCGGGATGCCCGCGGAGACGGAAGCCTACGTCACCGTCCACGGAACCACCCGTCTGCAGCGCACCCACGAGACCACTCTGGGCACGCTGGGCAAGCTCGACGCTGAGCTGCCGGGCGAGCTCGTCGTCACGCTGGGCCGCAGCTTTGATGATCGCTCGAAGTACTCCTGGTGGGAGAACCGTTCGCTCTATGGCTGGCGCGTGCTCGTGCCGCGCACGAAGGAGCAGGCCGCGGCGATGAGCGCCCGCCTGGCTGGCCACGGTGCCATTCCGCAGTCGGTGCCCACTATCTCCGTGGAACCGCCGCGCAACCCGGCGCAGATGGATCGCGCCATCAAGGGCATCGTCGAAGGCCGCTACAAGTGGGTCGTGTTCACCTCCGTCAATGCGGTGAGCGCGGTGTGGAAGAAGATTGCGGAACTCGGCCTCGATGCCCGCGACTTCGCCGGTGTGCACCTGGCGGCGGTGGGGCAGAAGACCGCCGATGCGATTCGCGCCAAGGGCATGGTCCCGGAGCTTCTGCCGCCGGCGAGGAAGCAGAATGCCGAGGGCCTCGTGGAGGTCTTCCCCAACTACGTTGAGGACATCGACGCCGTGGGCCGCGTGTTGCTGCCGCGCGCCGATATCGCCGGCGAGACTCTGGTGAACGGCCTGTTGGACTTGGGCTGGGAAGTCGATGACGTGGTGGCCTACCGCCCCGTGCGCGCGGCCCCGCCGGCGGCGGAGATCCGCGACATGATCAAGTCCGGTGGCTTCGATGCGGTGGCCTTTACCTCGCCGTCGACGGTGCGCAACCTCGTCGGCATCGCCGGCAAGCCCCATGCCCGGACCATCATCGCGTGCATCGGCCCCTCCACCAAGGCGGCGGCCGAGGAGGTGGGGCTGCGCGTGGACGTGGTCCCGGAGGTTGCGGATGTGCCGACGCTTGTCGACGCCCTCGCTGACCACGTCGCCGCCCTCCGCGCCGCCGGCAACCTGCCTGCTCCGCGCAAGAAGCGCCGCTCGCGCAAGAAGTCGGCGTCGACCACAGCTGGGAAGGCAGATTAGGGGCGACTAGAGTCGAGAAAGTACTTTTGATTTTCTCGTAGCTCAAAGGAGAGTTTTTACTCATGAGCATTGCTCGCCGCCCCCGCCGCCTGCGTCAGAACCCGGCTTTTAGGGACTTGGTTGCGGAAACGTCGCTGCGCCCCTCTGACCTCATCCTCCCGATGTTCGTCGTCGATGGTCTGGATGAAGCCCGCGAGATCCCCTCCATGCCGGGCGTGGCGCAGCACAGCTTGGATTCCCTCAAGCGCGCCGCCCACGAGGCACTTGACGCCGGCGTGACCTGCGTTGACCTTTTCGGTGTGCCGCGTGAGGAAGACAAGGATGCAACCGGCTCCGTGGCTTGGGACCCGCAGGGCATTCTCAACGTCGCGATTGCCGAGCTGCGCAAAGAGTTCGGCGATGACCTCATCGTGATGGCGGATACCTGCCTCGATGAGTTCACCTCGCACGGTCACTGCGGTGTGATCGATGACAAGGGCCGCGTGCTCAACGATGAAACCGTCGAGCTCTACCAGGACATGGCCCGCTCCCAGGCCCGCGCCGGTGCGCACATGGTCAGCCCCTCCGGCATGATGGACGGCCAGATTGCCGCCATCCGTGAGGCCCTCGACGAGGCCGGCCACGAGGACGTTGCCATCATGGCCTATTCCGCCAAGTACGCCTCCGCCTTCTTCGGCCCCTTCCGCGATGCCGTCGGTTCCTCCCTGGAGGGCGACCGCCGCACCTACCAGCAGGATCCGCGCAACTTCCGCGAGTCCATGCTGGAGGTGGACCTGGACATCGAGGAAGGTGCGGACATCGTCATGGTTAAGCCAGGCCTCCCGTACCTCGACGTGTTGGCCGGTGCCGTGGAGCGCTCCTCCGTGCCGGTAGCCGTGTACCAGGTGTCCGGCGAGTATGCGATGATTCAGGCAGCCGCCCAGAACGGGTGGATCGATGGTGAGGCCGTTATGCTGGAGTCCTTGACCGCGTTCAAGCGCGCGGGCGCGGACCAGATCCTGACGTACTTCGCCACGGACGCCGCCCGCTTGCTCAAGTAAAAGGAGAATCGTGACGTTCAGCCCGAACACGGCTTCGTCGGCGCAGAAGCCGGCGAAGCAGGACAAGGAGCCGGATAAGGAGAAGGCCACTCGCACCGAAGCCGTTTCCCTCATGCTCAAGGTGTGGGCCGTTGCCTTGCTGTTTGAGGTGGTGCACCTAGTCCTGAGCATCGTGCTGACCCTTCTGAACCGGGACGAGCTCTTTGCCCAGGCCCGCACCACCGCGGAGTCCGCAGCGGAAAAGTCTGGGCAGGACGTCAGCGATGCCCTCGTGCAACTCGTGGGCTATGGCTCGGTGGCGTTCAGCTCGCTGATATCGCTCGCCATCGTCGTCCTGCTGGGCATCATGCTGGGCTTGATCCACAAGAACTCCTCGGCGGCCGGCACCGGCCGGCGCCTGTGGTTCGCCTTCTCCCTCTACTTCGCCTTCCGCGTGCTCATCGTCTTCATGAGCAGCCCCGCCGGGGCGAGCGTTCCGGACTGGCTGTTCGTTCTTGATGGCGGCGTGCAGATCCTCGTCGGCGTGGCCGCCGTCATGGGCTTGATCTTCTCCTCCAAGGAAGAAGTTCTTGAGTACACCGGCGAGATGGAACAGATGCGCCAGATGCGCAAGGAGATGGAAGAGCAGCGCCGCCAGGAAAACCTGGAGGAGCGCGAGAAGAAAAACAAGGACAAGGAGAAAGAAAGAGACAAGGACGGCAAGCGATGAATGACCGCCCCGGCCCCGCGGACTATAATCGCCGTCCGCGCCGCCCTAAGAAGCAGGGCGAGCAGGATTTTTCAACTTGGTCTTCCCAGCTGCGCATCTCCTATTGGGTCTTTGTGGTTGCCGCCGTTGTGATGTTGACCGCCGGAATGGTGGGGCTCTTTGGCTCCTATGGCTCGGTGACGAACCCCGAACTCAGCCCAGAGCAGGTGGGCTATATCCGTTTCAATACGCGCTTTGCTGCCATTTCGCATGTGGTGAGCGCTGTCATCATTGCGGCGTGCTCCGCGCAGTTAGCAAACGGTTCGGTGTGGGCGCGCCGCATCATTACCGGGGTTTCCGCCTATGCCATGTTCGTCAGCATTGCGGCGCTGATTGCCGGCGTGGGCGGGCTGCTCTTGTTGCTCATTCCGATGGCGCTCATGGTGGGAATCTTCTTCCTCTTTCATCCAGACTCGACGGCGTTCATTAAGGCCCGTCGGGCGCAGAATTCCTGATTGGCGCCCACTCCAACTTTTGATTCATAATGGACGGTATGTCTCGTCTGTCTGCCGCGCCGCTTATTGAGGCCGCTTCCGGCCGCACCCCGTCCCGTCCGCCCGTCTGGTTCATGCGCCAGGCGGGGCGTTCTTTGCCGGAGTACCGCAAGGTCCGTGAGGGAATCAGCATGCTGGATTCCTGCTTCATGCCGGAGCTGCTGGCGGAGATTACCCTGCAGCCAGTGCGCCGCCACGACGTCGACGCGGCCATCTTGTTCAGCGATATCGTCGTCCCGCTCAAGGCCGCGGGCGTCGGCGTGGAAATCGTCCCCGGACGCGGCCCAGTCATGGATGCGCCCGTGCGCAGCAAGGAGGACGTGGCGAACCTGCCTATCCTCGACGTCGACGTGCCCGAGGTGCGCCAGGGCATCGAGATCATTCTGAACGAGCTCACCGACAAGCAGGCACTCATCGGTTTTGTCGGTGCGCCTTTCACTTTGGCCAGCTACCTCATTGAGGGTGGCCCCTCGAAGAATCATGAGCGCACCAAGGCCTTGATGCATTCCGAGCCGGACACCTGGCACCAGCTCATGGAGCGCCTGACCCCGACGATCATCTCTTTCCTCCAGCTTCAGCTGGAAGCGGGCATCGATGCGATGCAGCTCTTTGATTCCTGGGCGGGCTACCTCAACGAGCGCGACTACCGCGAGTTTGTTCTGCCCTATTCAACGCAGATCCTTAAAGCCGCGGAGGGCCGCGTGCCGCGCATTCACTTCGGCGTGGGAACCGGCGAGTTGCTCGGCGCGATGTCGGAGGCCGGTTCGGAGGTCATGGGCGTGGACTACCGCGTGAGCATGGATGCCGCCGCGGCACGCGTCGATGCAGACATCCTGCAGGGCAACCTTGATCCAGCCTTGCTCTTTGCCGGCGAGGAGGCGGTGCGCCAGGGCGTGCACACCATCAAGGCAGAGGTCGCCCGCGCAAGGGAGCGTGGCGACGTGAAGGGACACATCTGGAACCTCGGCCACGGGGTTCTGCCGACTACCGACGCCGACGCCATCACCCGCGCCGTCGCCATCATCCACGAGGAGGGATAAATGAAAATCGCGATCATTGGTGCTGGACTGGCGGGACTCACCGCCGCGTGGGAACTCAAGCACAACACTGAGGGCTCCCATGAGGTTTATGTTTTCGAGGCGGCCGATCGCATCGGCGGCAAGCTGCACACCGTGGCTTTCAACGGCGGCCCCACGGACATGGGCGCGGAGGCCTTCATCCGCCGCCGCCAAGATGCCGTGGACTTCTTCACGGAGCTGGGCTTGGAGGATTCCTTCGTGGAACCCAACAGTCAGCTGCGCCCCCGCGTGTATACCGGCGGCGAGCTGCACTTCTTGCCACAGGGCGGTGTCATGGGTATTCTTTCCGCGCCGCAGGACTTCTTCTCCGCTGCCACCAATGAGCGCATCACCAACGAGCAGCCCTTTGAGTGGGAAGTCGGCGGGGATGTCTCCGTGGGCAAGCTCGTGCGCCAGCAATACGGCGATGACGTGGTGGACCACGTGGTCTCCGCGCTCCTCGGCGGTGTGTACTCCTGTACGGCCGATGACCTGGGCCTCCGCGCCACGGTTCCGCACCTAGCGGCCACGCTGGACTCGCTGGCGAAAGAGGGCCCGGTAACCCTGTCGGCGGCAATCAAACAGATCGAGTCCGGCCGCAGCCCGGCCGAAGGCTCCGTCTTCGGCACCTTCAAGGGTGGCTACGCCGAGCTCTACGAAGCCCTGGCTGAGAAGTCCGGCGCGCAGATCCACCTGGACACCTTCGTCTCGGGCGTGACGCGTAAGGGTGATGCCTTTGAGGTCAAGGGCGCGCCGGGGGATATCGGCCCCTTCGACCGCGTGCTCTTTGCCACCCCGGCTCCGACGACCGCGCGCCTGCTCAAGGCCGTGGCTCCGGAGGCCGCCCAGGAGTTGTCTTCTGTCCAGCTGGCCTCCTCTGTAGTCGTCGGCTTCAACTTCGCCTCCGCCACGGACCCGGAGGGCAACTCCCTTCCGGAGGCCACCGGCATTCTCGTCGCCTCTGACGAGCCCGGCGTGCGCGCCAAGGCTTTCACGCTCTCATCCAATAAGTGGCCGCACCTGAACGAGCGCGAAGGCTTCCTCGTGCGCGCCTCCTTCGGCCGCTTCGGCGATGACGCCCTCGTGCGCGCGGAGGAGGATGACCTGGTGGACTATGCCCTTGATGACCTGCAGAAGATCACCGGCTTCGACGGCCGCGCCGCCGGCGTGGAGGAGATCTACACGCAGCGCTGGTTCGGCGGCATCCCCCGCTATGACGAAAAGCACCTGGCCACCGTCGCTGCAGTGCGCGCCGCGCTTGCCGACGTCCCCGGTATCGCCACCGCCGGCGCTTGGGCCGATGGAGTCGGCGTGCCCGCCGTCATCGCCGGCGCCCGCGCTGCCGCGCAGGCGCTCGTCAGCTAGCTCGCTGTCCCTCCTTGTGGCGCCTCACAAAGGGCGCCTCACAAGGGGCGTCCCGCAAAAGGCGTCTGATAAAAGGTATCTTTGGGTGTAAAAACGCCATCTGCAATGCGCAAAAGGCGTTTTGGGCCGTGAAAACGCCTTATGACTGATGCCTTTTGTCAGATGCCTTCAGCTGGTCGATGGAGTTACGTAGTCGCTCTGCATTGCGAGGGGAACGCAGAAGGTATTCCGTTTCACGGAGCGAGTTGTAGTCATCCATGGAAACGGTCGTTGTGAGGTTGAGCTGCTCGCACACGTGCTCGTCGTGGCTGACCAGGATGAATGCCCCGCGGTAGCTCGTGAGCACCTCAATCAGCCAATCGGTGGTGGGGATATCGAGGTTGTTTGTCGGTTCGTCGAGAAGTAGAAAGCGCGGTGCCGGATCGCTGAGCAAGACGCGGGCGATTTCGACGCGGAAGCGCTCGCCACCAGAAAGCTGGCCCACTGGCTGGTGGATCTTGTCGTTGATAAAGAGCATTTGGGCCAGCTGGTCGCGCAGGAACTGCGGGTCCGCGTTGGGGTTGGCCTCCCGCACGATGTCGAGCACCGACTTCTCCTCAGGCAGGACGATGCGTTGGCGGATGTATCCGCAGGGCAGCGCGTACTCGACGTCGCCGCGGGCGATGCGGTTGAGGAAGGTGGTCTTGCCGCTGCCGTTGGGCCCGGCGAGGCGAACACGCTCAGGGCCAGTAATGCTGAGCAGATCGCTGACCAGCACGCGGGTGCCCACGGGCAGCTCAGTGCCGGGGAGGTCGATGTGGACATGGGTGTCGTCGCGAAGCGCGCGCTGTGCCTTGTCATGAGCCGACAGGGCGGCAGCCACTGCATCGTTGGCCTGTTGAGAACGCCCAGCGGCCGAGCGCTCAGAACGGTTCTTGTCCAAGCCCATGGCCATGCCGGGTTTGCGCTTCGAGGCGGCGAAGTTCTTGCCGCGGCGGGCATCGCGCGCAATGCGGGTCTGCATGGCGGCGCGCTCGCGGATTTGTTTGCGGTGTTCGGCCTTGGTCTCTCGGACCTTGGCCTGCGCGGAATCCTGCTCGGCATCAATCGCTGCGCGGTAGGAGGAGTAGTTTCCCTCGAACTCGCGAAGTGTTCCGTGGTAGAGCTCCGCAATGCTATCCGCGTGCGCGAGGAGCTCGCGGTCGTGTGAGACGACGAGAACCGGCATCGGCGCGGTGCGAATGAGCTCGAGCAGGCGCTGGCGTGATGAGGAGTCCAGGTTGTTGGTGGGCTCGTCGAGGATGAGGAAATCCGGCTTGCGGAAGAATGCGGCGGTCAGTGCCACGGTCACCGCTTCACCACCCGACAGTGTTCCGATAGTGCGCTCTAAGGGGAAGGGGATACCCGCAGCGTCGAGAGCTGCTTCAATACGTTCTGCTAAGTCCCACTGCTCACCAACAGTGGCGGCGAGCTCTTCCGAGTATTCGCCAGCCTCAATGCGGGCAATGGCGTTGAGGACTTCGGTCGCGCCAAAGACATCGGCGATGGTGCTAGACGTATGGAGGCCTAAATCCTGGTCGACATAGAGGACTGAGCCCGCGGATACCGTTCCCGAAGTCGGGGCAATGAGGCCTGCAAGTACCTTGGCTAGCGTTGATTTTCCGGAACCATTCGCACCGACCAAGCCCGTGAAGTGCGAGGAAAACGTGCCGGTGAGCTCCGTGAAACAGGGGGTGCCGTCGGGCCAGGTGACGGTGAGATGAGAAAAAGAAATAGGCATGAAGAAATCCACCTTCGAGTAAGTCGCGTAAAAAGTGTGACGTCGAATTAGGAAAAAATCTTCATGCCCGAAAGACTAGCCCGGCTAATACCCCAGCGCAAGGGCCGCCACACCAAGACCGAGGGCGCCGCGGGCAATGTAGTGCAGCACCTCGGGGGAGAAGGAGACACCGAAGCCGCCGCTGTCCAGCATGGACATGCTGTCTACCTGTGCCGGGCGGGAACGCTTAAACGACGCCCAGCTAAGACCGGCGATGATGAGCACCACTGCGATGGCGGAGAGCTTCCACACCAAGAGGAGGACACCAGCACCAAGGAGCGCCGTGCCCACTGAAGCGATAAGGGGAAGGCCC
Source organism: Corynebacterium sp. HMSC068H04 (assembly GCF_001811255.1). Taxonomy (NCBI): domain Bacteria; kingdom Bacillati; phylum Actinomycetota; class Actinomycetes; order Mycobacteriales; family Corynebacteriaceae; genus Corynebacterium; species Corynebacterium sp. HMSC068H04. Next base: position 64,485 of record NZ_KV804026.1, on the reverse strand, counting down.
CAGTCGGGCCATGCATCGTCGCTGACGCGGCCGAAGGAGGCAGCGCGCCCAACCGCCGCGCCGACGATGCTCCACGCGGACATGAATCCGACGATAGCCAGCGCCCCGAGCTGTGGGGCGAACCCCAACGTCAAGCCGAGGGCTGCGAGCGCACCGACGCCGATGTACCACCGTCGTCCCAGACGACGGAAGAAGAGACCCGTCAACGTGGAGGGCGCATGGGTGCGACGAGGAATCCAGGCGGACTGGCTCGCAATGGCATCAGAGGTGACCTCCGAATCAAGCAGACCAAGGCCGGATCCACCGACCAGGCGCGTATGCCCAGCGCTGAGAAGCGAAGCCAGCGTGAACGAGCGCCACCCCACGACGAAACGCAGGGCCGGGACTGTCAGCGCGAACCACGGGGATAGCCCGGTGGACACGCAGATGCCGAGACCTAAGACCCCGAACCCGATCAGCTGCGTCCATGTGATCCAGTCGGTACCGCGGAGTTTGCCGCGTGGGCGATCAACGTACACCCAACGTTCCCGGGAGAGCGCCCGTAGGGGATAAAGAGTCTCGGCGAACACGATGAGAGCGAGCAGTCCCACGATGCCGGCAATAGGAGCGACACCAGTCAGCGTGATGCGCGCCGGGATGATAGGCACGACGGCGCTGACTTCTTGCCATCCTGTGTAGCCGAAGCCGATGACGATACCGGCGAGGATGAGATACCAAATGCCATCACCTAGCCGGGATAGCGTGCGCATCACAGCTGCACCACCTCGTCGCAGGCCTGGGTGATCGTGTCGGAATGCGTGGCCACGACGATGCAGCGATTCTCCTCGTCGGCTAGGTAGCGCAATTCGCTTGCGAGGAACTCAGTCCAGGTGGCGTCGAGGTGGCGCTCGGGCTCGTCGATAAGCACTGCGCGCGCCGGCTGGTACAGCTGTGCGGCCAGGAACACGCGCTGGCGCTGGCCTGAGGACAGGCGCGAGGCGGGGTGAGGGAGGAGAGGCTCAAGCGCCCAGAGTTCGCAGAGCTTGGCGACGTCCACCCCTGTCGCCTTTCCTATCAAGTCCAGGTGCTCGCCCACGGTGAGGTCGGGGAGGAAAACCGGCTCAGCCACCGTAAGTACAGCACCCGGTTGCTCCTTCGTGCCGACGGGATGGCCGTCGCACTCCACTGAGCCTTCGAGAGGCGCAAGCTCACCGCCGAGCGTGGCTAGCAACGTGGATTTACCTGAACCGTTGGGCCCAGCGAGGCCATAGATGCGGCCTGGGGCGAAGTCCTTCTCAAGATGTCCAAGGGGCGTGGAATGCCCATAATCGGCGTCGATGGAAAGCATTGCTGGGCGGCGTGCTCCTTACATTGGGCGGCTAGACAATAGTTAAAACTTATTTATGAAGTTTAGCAAAATGCACGCCCCGAACGTTCTTTTCGAGGTGGGAAACACCCTTGGGATTGGTGTCATGAGCTGCTAAAATGAGAGAAAATGTAGTTGAAAACTCGGGAGGATAGCAATGTCGGAGCCTGTTCAAATTGAAAGCAGTAGTAGCGACCGTGATCCGTTAGCGTTGAGCGATGCTGCGTTGCGTCTAGCAGGCCACGATGTGACTGATGAGTACGTGCGCCAGCTGGGCCGCGAGGTGGCTGCAGGGACATTATCTGCCGACGAAGCTATCGCTCGTGTTCGGCGAGCTTCGCTGAAATAGAGCGCGGGGGAGAAACATGAGCGGGGGCTGGGAGAGCTATTTCATTCCAGGGACCAAGGTTCTGAAGAATCGCTTGGGGTTAGATGACGCAGAAGAACTACGGATCTTGGAAGAAAAGCTTGTATTTCTTCGGATAACCGAGTTGGAGTCGGCACCTGTGGAAGGTGCTTTTGACTACGCGCACTTCAAGGCTATACATCGACATCTTTTTCAGGATGTGTATGACTGGGCGGGTGAAGAGCGGACTGCCCCTACAGACCAGTTCATGATTAAGGCTGGGCATGCCTACTATCCGGCGGGGCCGGAAATGACGAAGGCAGCAGAGAAGCTGTTTGCGGGGCTGGCGAAGGATGATTTTCTGCGTGGCCTAGAGATTGATGAGTTTGTGACCAAGCTGGCGGAGCTGTGGGGCGAGCTCAATGTGGTGCATAGTTTTAGGGAAGGCAATACCCGTACGCAGACGGTGTTCTTTGATGCGCTGGTTACGGCGGCAGGATACCAACTTAATGTGGAGCGGCTAGCGAGTGATAGCCGCGTACGCGCGGAGTTTATTGCCGCGCGCTTTCACAGCCAGGACACGGGGGATAACGCGCAGCTGGAGGAGGTGCTGCGCGGGCTCGTCGGAAAGCGCAGTGCCTAGCTCTCGAGGCTAGCCCTTGTTGCGGAAGACGAAGATGGAGGAGAAGTCCTGGTCGCCGTGGCCCATGGCCTGCTGTTCCTCAAAGCGCTCGATGGCGGCGGCCACTGCAGGCAGCGGCTTGTTGGCGGTCATCTCCATGAGCTTGGCGTCCTTGCACAGGGCATCCACGGTGAAGTCACCCGGAGTGGTGTTGCGCTCGCCGGTGATGAACGGGCCCTTCATGTTCTTCATGAAGGCCAGGCCGGTGATGTCGAGCATCTCGAGGATGACCTCGGAATCGAGGCCCTCGGACTCGCCGAGGTGGAGTGCTTCCAGCACGCCCTCCGCGGTAACGGCAAGTGCTAGGTTGGCCAGGAGCTTGCCAATCGCCGCGGTGGCGGCGGACTCCACGCCGATGAGCTTGTTCTCATCGGCCCACGGCTCGGCGATGGTCATGGCGAGCTCGCGGCGGTCGTCGTCAGGCGTGCCCACGTAAACGCCGAGCTTGCCTTCGCGTGCTGGGCCTAGCGAGCCGACGACGGGCGCGTGGACATAAGAGTCGACCGCGGCAGCGAATTCGCGGGCGGCATCGGGGGAGACGGTCGTGGTATCGATCCAGGTCACGCCCTCCGGGATGAGGTTGGCGTCAATGACTCGCTCACGGATGTCATCGGGGCCAAAGAGCGAGGTAATGATGACCTCTGCGCCCTCTACGGCGGCGGTGGGCGAATCGGCGAGGGTAGCGCCGGACTCGACCAGCGGCTGCGCGCGCTCGGCGGTGCGGTTCCAAACGGTGAGCTCATGGTTCTTGAGGAGGTGTCGGGCGAGCTCAGTGCCCATGCGGCCAGTACCTAGGAATGCAATCTTCATGCCGCCCAGTGTGCCATTATTGTGGGCAGGCTCGCCGCGATTTATGCGAGCCCCGGACGAGGGAGCCGTACCCGGTGACGCGACAAGACGGCCAGAAAGGGCTGGCCATGTCGTGGTTTGTGTTGATTTTCTCCGGCGCCTTTGAGGCTGTGTGGGCAGCGGCGCTGGATAAGTCGGAGGGCTTTAGCCGCCTGTGGCCCTCGGTGATCTTTTTCGTGGCCTGCGCCATTTCGATGGGCGGGTTGGGCTGGGCCATGAAGTCTATCCCCGTGGGCACGGCCTACGCGGTGTGGGCCGGTGTGGGCGCGGTGGTCACCGTCATTTACTCCTTCGTCGCCGGGCACGAGGCGGCAACCGTGTGGAAGGTGCTGTTCCTGGCCATGATCATTGGTGGGATCGTGGGCCTGAAGGTGGTGCATTAGGAGGCGTCGTCGTTTGAAACGACGAAGGAGAATCGATAGTTCGGTGAGTGGATGCCTATGTACTTGCGTAGTAGGCTTCTGGATATCAAGCCGCAAGGCAAATAGGCTCTGGCCCCAGCATCGCTGGGGCTATCTTTTTGTTCCGGTTCGGCTGAACGCTTTGCTATTCGTAGCGCAGCGCCTCAATCGGGTCCAGCTTCGCGGCCTTTCCGGCAGGGTAGTAGCCGAAGAAGAGGCCAATAGCCAGCGAGAAGAGCAGCGAGAGGATGACCGCCCACAGCGGCGGCGCTACGAGTGAGCCGATGGCGGCCGCACCCGCCATGCCGGCTGCGGTGCCGATGGCGATGCCGATGAGACCGCCGATGAGGCAGACCACGATGGCCTCCGTGATGAACTGGATGCGGATATCACGGCGGCGTGCGCCAAGCGCTTTGCGGATGCCAATCTCACGGGTGCGCTCCGTGACGGTGATGAGCATAATGTTCATCACGCCGATGCCACCGACGAGCAGCGAGATGCCGCCGATGGCCGCGAGTACCAGGCTCATCGTGGTGAAGATCTGGTTCAAGGACGCGAGGTCATCGCTGAAGTCAGATACCTTGACCATGTAGTCGGGGTTGTCTTTGTAGTAGCTATCGAAGACGCGCTGCAGGTTGCTGGCTACCGCGGCCTTATCCAAGTCCGGGTTGCCGCGAACGGTGACCTCGCTGAAGGCGGTGCCAGCACCCGGGGAATCGGAGAACTCGGCCTCGAGCGGGTAGGGAACGAAGGCGGTTTGGCTGGGGCCACCGCCCACCAAAGGCCCGGTTTGCGGTTCCTCAAAAACGCCGACAACGGCGAGCTCAAGGGGAGAGGCCTCCTGGCTTTCAAAGCTCACGTATTGGCCAATGGCGTCTTCAGGAGCGCCGAAAAGCTTGGTGGCGGTTTCCTTATCCAGCATGGTCACTGCCCGGCTGGAATCGATATCATCCTCGCTGAGGAAGCGTCCGGCCACGATGGAATAGGAGGAGCCGGAGACATAGTCCGGGTTGGTCGGGCGGACCAGGAGGTTGGCAGTCTCCTCCCCGGATTCGCCCTCGACCACGAGGGCGCCGGAATAAGAGCTGTACTCGCCGATATTGATGCCGGCGATCTGATCTCCCAAGACCTCCTTGGCGCGGTCCAACATGTCCGGGGTGAGCATGGAGGACTCGTCTTCGACGAAGCCGCCGCCCATGAAGGGATCATCGGCTTCTTCCTCTTCGCCCTCCTCAGGGCGCTCCTTGACCTGAACGGTGAAGTTATTAGCACCCACCTTATCCAAATCCTTTTGCACGGAAGACTGCAAGGAGTGGCCGAGCGTGACGATGGCGATGACCGCGGCGATGCCGATGATGACGCCCAACAGAGTCAACGCCGAGCGCATCTTGTTGGTGCGCAGGCTGGTCAGCGCCATCTTGGTGGATTCAGCAAAATTCATGACAACACCCCGTCCTTCATCGTGACGGTGCGGCTGCATTCATCAGCCAATTCCGGGTTGTGGGTAATGAACAAAATGGTCTTTCCATGCGTGCGGTGCAGTTCGTGGAAGAGGTCCATGACCATGCGGCCGGTCTGCGAATCCAGCGCGCCGGTGGGCTCGTCCGCTAGGAGAATCTCCGGCTGGTTGGCCAAGGCGCGGGCCACCGCCACGCGCTGCTTCTGACCACCGGAGAGCTCATTGGGCAGGTGGTTCATGCGGTCGGACATACCGACCATCTCCAAAAGCTCTTGCGCGCGCTGGGTGCGCTCGTGAGCCGAAACGCCCGCATAGACCATGGGCATCTCCACGTTCTTCAGCGCGGACATGCGGCCGATCAGGTTGAAATTCTGGAAGATGAAACCGATTTTTTGGCCGCGGAAGGAGGCCAGTTTGTCGTCGCCAAGCGCCAGCGCATCCACCCCAGCCAGCTGGTACTCGCCGGAGGTGGGGCGGTCGAGCAAGCCGATGATGTTCATGAGCGTGGACTTGCCGGAGCCGGACTGGCCCACGACGGCCACGAACTCGCCCTCCTCCACGCTGAAGTCGAGGCCGGGGATGACAGTCAGCTCGCTGTCGAGGCCCTCGTTGAAGCGTTTGACGATTCCCCGCATCTCAATGAGGCGGCTCATGCGTTCTCTTCCGCAGCATCGGATCCATCGACGGAGGCGGACATGCCGACCATGTCCTTGTGCGTATCCGCCTGGCTGATGACGGTCTCGCCTTCCTTGAGGCCGGAGGCGATGGCGGCGGAGAAATCAGATTCGCTGGCGATCTTCACCTCGCGCGCCTGGATAGTGCCGTTGTCGACGACCAGGACGTTCTTCTTGCCGTCTTCTTCATAGATGGCGGAGAGCGGCACGGTGATGGCGTTCTTGTCCTTCTCCGTAATGATCTTCACCTTGGTGGTGGAACCAAGGCGCAGGCCCTCGCGGTTGCCATCGACGCGGATGTGCACGGGGAACTCAGGCTTGGTGGAACCAGATGGTTTTCCGGAGCCGCCACCTGCACCGGCTTCTACCTCAGGTTGTTCGGCCGTAGGGGAGATGAAGGTGACCTTGCCTTTGTACTCTTTGCCGGGGCTCGACGGCGAGGTGAACGTGACTTCATCGCCGACCTTGATGCGGGCGATGTCACCCTCCTTGACCGTGGACTTCACCAACAGTGAGGAATCATCCGCCACGGTGAGGATGGGGCCTTCGGCGGGCATGCCGGCTTCACCACTGACGGAGGTGACAACGCCAGCCAGAGGGGAGCGCAGGTCGGCCTGGGAGAGCGTGTACTCCAGAGGCCCATTCTCCTTGGCGTTGCTGGCGCTTGCCGACGCCGCCGTCTCCACCGCATGGTTCACCGCTTGGGACTGGGAGGCGATTTGGTGTTCGATGGCCAGGTTGCTGGCCTGCAGTGCACGCTCGGCATCGGAGACGGCCTGGTAGGAAGCGGCGGTGGCGCGCTGCTGTTCGCCGAGCTCGCGGTCGATGCCACGGAGGAGGCGGCCATAGGATTCCTCGGATTCCTTCAATTGGCGCTCGGAGTCTTGCACAGCTTCATCGGAGTCCAGGTAGCTTAAGAAAGCGCTGGCGGTGTTGATGCCGGAAGGGTCCTCGGTGGCGGTGCCGATGGAGGCCAGCGCGGACTGGAAGGACTTGGACTCGGCATCGCGCACCCCGGAGCGCGCCTGCTCGACGGCCGCGCGGGCTTCGGCAACCTCGGGGCGGTCGCCCTTGGTAGCGAGGGCATCGTCGAGCTTGCGCTGCGCCTCGGCGTACTCGGTCTGCGCCGAATTCACGGCGGACTGGGCGCTATTGACCTCCGGGTTGAGGCCCTGGTCGAGGGAATCCTGAAGCTGGCGCAGCTGAAGCTGGGCGTCCTCGATCTGGTGGACGGCCTCGAGCTTGCCTGCCTCTTGGGAGGTGCGCTGGGCTTCGAGCTCGCGCTCGGTTTCGGTGGTGTCCATGCGGCCGAGCAGCTGCTGGGCCTCGACGCGGTCACCCACCTTCGCGTCTAGGGACTGGATGGGTCCGGTCAGTGAGCTCGTCAGAGAAATCTCGCGCTCGGCGGAGACGGTGCCGGTGGCGGAGACGGAACTGATGAGGTCTTCCTTGGCGGTTGTCGTGACATCGCTAGCGGTGAGCTGAATGTCGGAGGAGCCGCTGGTTAGTGCGTACATTCCACCACCGCCTGCGAGGAGAACCGCAGCGATAGCGCCGGCGGTGATGCCGAGAGCTTTCTTGTTCATGAGTCCCTTACTGTCAGGTAAACGCCGTCATTGAAAATCGGGTTCAGCTTAACTCCCGGCTATGCTTCCTGTCATGTACAGCGGGGGAATATAGGAGGTAGATCAGGGTCTACCCTTAGATGGTGTGAGGCCATGAGGATTGGCGACGTTTCGATCAACTAAGGGTCCGAAAATGGGCGTTTTTCTGCCACTATTTGATCGAAACGTACTTGGTATCCGCCTTTTAGAAGGGCACATCGATGCGTATATCCTCCGCGCGCGGCAGCGGGGGAAGTGTCGGTATGCGGTCGAGGCCGGCTTGGACTTCTGGCGGGATGGGGATGGACGTGGGCACCCGCGGGGGCTCGGGCAGTTCCAGCTTGGGCTTGGGCCGCTGCGGTGGGGCCGGACGGGGTGCGGGCGCCGGGGCGGGGAGGGTGACGGTTTCTACTTCGATGCGTGGCGCGGGGGCCTCGACGGTCGTGGGTGCGGGCGCGGGCGCCTCGGTTTCAGATTCCGGTTCGGCCGGGGCGGGCGAGATAGAGGTGGTGTCGCCAAAGCGGTTGACCGGCTGGGGCAGGGCATTCGGCTGCCAGGACGTTGGTTGGGCCGAGGTGGTAGGGCTGGGTTCGGTTCGCGGAGCGGTTTCTGCCTGAGTGGCAGCGCAGGCAGACAGTGGAAGGCAGGCAAGAATGACAAGAAAACGGCGCGATGCCATGGGAATCCCCCTTAAGTAGTGCCTCTCCACAGCGCACCCCAGCGCTTAAATAAGGAAAGGCAGAATCAACAGTGTGCTGCCAGCATAGCGCCACAGTAGCGGGCGCGCAGCGCGAGCGATTGCTGCCGCTTAGGAGGCAGTGGAGGGAGGACGGAAGGACACAAGGGGACTCAAACTTTTGTATAGGGCTAAAACCGATACAATGTGGGCTATGCCTAACTCCAGCCAGCGAAATCAGCAGAATACGTCCCAGTCCGCCGAGTGGTTCGAGCGCGCCACGAAGGTCACCCCGGGTGGCGTGAATTCCCCGGTCCGCGCCTTCGGATCCGTGGGTGGCCAAGCCCGCGTCATCGCCCGTGGCGAGGGCTCGCGCCTCTGGGACATCGACGGCAACGAGTACGTCGACCTGGTTAGTTCCTATGGCCCGATGATCCACGGCAACGCCCACCCGGCCATCGTGGAGGCAGTCCAGAAGGCGGCTGCCGATGGCCTCTCCTTCGGCGCGCCCACCGAGGGCGAGACGCTGCTGGCGGAGCACATCGTCAAGCGCACCGCCGTGGAGCAAGTGCGCCTGGTCAACTCCGGTACCGAGGCCACCATGTCCGCCGTGCGCCTGGCCCGCGGTTTCACCGGCCGCGCCAAGGTCCTGAAGTTTGAGGGCTGCTACCACGGCCACGTGGATGCGCTGTTGGCGTCGGCTGGCTCCGGCGTGGCCACCTTCGCACTGCCGGATTCCCCGGGTGTAACGGGCGCCTCGGCCGCGGACACCATCGTCGTCCCGTACAACGATCTCGACGCCGTCCGAGAGGCCTTCGCCGCGCACCCGGGAGAGATTGCCTGCATCATCGCCGAAGCTGCGGCTGGCAACATGGGCACCGTGGCCCCGGAGGAGGGCTTCAACGCGGCACTCAAGGAGATCGCGCATGCCGACGGCGCCCTGCTTATCCTCGACGAAGTCATGACCGGTTTCCGTACCTCCTACAAGGGCTGGTTCGGCGTCGATGGGGTAGCGGGTGACCTGGTGACCTTCGGCAAGGTGGTCTCCGGTGGCCTGCCGGCAGCGGCTTTCGGCGGCCGCGCCGACGTCATGGCTTCCCTCGCCCCGGCTGGCCCCGTCTACCAGGCGGGCACGCTGTCCGGTAACCCGGTGGCGATGGCCTCCGGTCTGGCTTCTCTGGAGCTGGCCAACGAAGAGCTGTACCCGCGCCTGCACTCCAATGCGGATCGCCTGACCGGCCTCATCACCGAGGCACTGAGCGCCGCCGGAGTGGCACACCACATCCAGCGCGCGGAGACGATGTTCTCCATCCGCTTCGCCGAGGGCCAGGGCTGCAACTTCGCCGATATGCAGGCCGCCGATACCTGGCGCTTCGCACCCTTCTTCCACGCACTGCTGGAGGGCGGCGTGTACGTCCCGCCGTCAGCCTTTGAGACCTGGTTTGTGTCTGATGCGCTCACGGACAATGATTTTGAGGTAATCGAGGCAGCTCTCAAGCCTGCCGCCAAGGCCGCTGCCAGCGCGCAGCGCCCGCAGTAAAACCAACCATGTTGAGGGGATAGACACAGGCATATGTCCACCACCATCGTCCACTTCGTCCGCCACGGCGAGGTTTATAACCCGGATAAGATCCTCTACGGGCGCATCCCGGGCTACCACCTGTCCTCCCGTGGGCATTCCATGGCCGCGCGCACGTCGAAAGCCTTCGAAGGCCATGACGTGACCTACCTGGCGGCCTCGCCGCTGCAGCGCGCGCAGGAAACCGCGCTGCCGATTGCACAGGTAACGGGCTTGGAGGTGGACGTCGATAAGGGCGTCATCGAATCCGGCAACCGCTTCGAGGGCCTGCGCACCAAGGGCTGGAACTCGCAGCTGTGGAACCCGCAGCGCTGGCCGCTCATGGTCAACCCGCTTGAGCCCTCGTGGGGCGAGCCTTTCGAGGAGATCGCCGCGCGCATGATGGACGCCGCCGAGCGCGCCCGTGCCAAGGCCGAGGGACACGAGGCCATCATGGTTTCCCATCAGCTACCCATCGTCATGGTGCAGCGCACCGTGTTGGGCAAGCGCCTGGCCCACGCGCCGTGGGACCGCACGTGCGCGCTGGCTTCGGTGACTTCGCTGGTCTACCGTGACCGCGAGATCATCGATATCTTCTACTCCGAACCGGCGCAGGACATCTAATGGGACGCAGAACTATCCGCGCCGCCGCGGCCGGTGTCCTTGCTGTGTTTGCCTTGGCTGGCTGCTCGCAAAGCGAGGAAAACGCGCAGAACGCCGTGGCTTCCGGCGGCACCTTCGAGTTCATCTCGCCCGGCGGGCAGACCACCATCCGCTATGCGGAGGAAGACCGCAAGCCGCTCAAGGATTTCTCCGGTGAGGACCTGCGGGATGAGTCCACGACGATCAAGCTTTCGGATTTCAAAGACCAGATCGTCGTCCTCAACTCCTGGGGTCAGTGGTGCGCGCCGTGCCGCTCCGAATCGGATGACCTCCAGGCCATCCACGCGGAGCTGCAAAAGCGCAAGGTAGGCACCGTACTGGGTATTAACGTCAAGGACTTCAACCCGGAGATTTCCCGGGACTTCCTCACCGATAACGGCCTGGAGTACCCGTCCATCTACGACCCGCCGTTTAAGACGGCCGCAGCGCTCGGCGGCGTGCCCACCTCCGTGGTGCCCACCACCATCGTGTTGGACAAGCAGCACCGCCCGGCCGCGGTCTTCCTCACGGAGATCACGGAGCAGGACGTCCTCGACGTCGTGGACGAGCTGGAGAAAGAACAGTGATCCTAGCCGCTGACGGAATCGGGCAGAGCTTTGCCGACGCCGCCGCGGCCGGCCCGCTGCTGCTAGGAATCCTCGCCGCAGCCGCCGCCGGGCTGGTATCTTTCGCCTCACCCTGCGTGGTGCCGCTGGTGCCCGGCTACATCTCCTACCTGGCCTCCGTGGTCGGCGGTGAGGTCACCCACGACGAGGAGCTCGGGGTCGGCGTGGGCAAGCGTCGGCAGTGGGCCGTCGTCGGCGCCGCAGCACTCTTCGTGCTGGGCTTTACCGTCATCTTCGTGCTGGCCACGGTTTCGGTCTTCGGCGCCATCTCGGCGCTGCGGCTCAACGCGGACACCCTTATGCGCGTCGGCGGTATCATCACCATCCTCATGGGCGTGGTCTTTATGGGTGTGGTGCCGGTGCTGCAGAAGGACACGCGCATGGCGCCGAGGCGCTGGACCACGTGGCTGGGCGCGCCGCTGCTCGGCGGCGTGTTTGCCCTGGGCTGGACGCCGTGCCTGGGGCCCACGCTGGCCGCCATCTTGTCCGTCTCCGCCGGCACCGCGGGCATGACTGCGGTGCGCGGCACGCTGCTCATCGTCGGCTACTGCCTGGGGCTGGGCCTGCCCTTCCTGCTCGTGGCACTGGGCTCTGTTAAGGCCATGCGCACCATTTCGTGGATGCGCACGCACTCCCGCGCCATCCAGATTGCCGGGGGCATCGCCATGATCCTCGTCGGCCTGGCGCTGCTGACCGGGCTGTGGGGAGATTTCATCAACGCCATCCGCCAGTGGACCGTGTCCTATGGCGCGACGCTGCTGTAAAGGAGATTTTTCGTGAGATATATCCGCAAGGCCTGGCACTGGCTGACCAGCATGCGCACCGCGCTGGCGCTGCTCTTCCTGCTGGCCATCGCCGCCATTCCGGGTTCGCTTCTGCCGCAGCGCTCGCTCAATGAATCCAACGTCAATGACTTCATTGAGACCAACGGCAAGGTTGCGGAAATCTACGACAAGCTGCAGCTTTTCGACGTCTTCTCCTCCGTCTGGTTCCAGGCCATCTACGTCCTGCTCATGATTTCTCTGGTGGGCTGCATCATCCCGCGCTCCTGGGATCACTACAAGGCCTACCGCACACCGCCGACGCGCGCGCCGAAGTATCTGGAAAAGATGCCGCTCAATGCCACCGGGCATTCGGAAAAGTCCCCGGAGGAGATCGCCGCGGCAACCAAGACCATGCTGAAGAAGTGGCGCGTAAGCGAGGTTTCCCCGGAGAAGGACCGCGCGGGTGCCCAGTCCTTCTCGGCGGAGCGCGGCTATGCCCGTGAGCTGTGCAACCTCATCTTCCACATCGCGCTCGTGGCCATCCTGCTCACCATGGCAGCCGGGCGCTTGGTGCATTATGAGGGCCAGGTCATCGTGGTGACGGAGAAGAACTCCCAGGGTCAGACCCAAGAGCAGCCGCAGTCCACGGAGTTCTGTAATACCTCAACCTCCGTCTATGACTCCTTCCGCGCAGGCCCGCTTTTCGACGGCACGGGTCTCCACCCCTTCTGTTTTAAGGCCCACGACTTCACCGCGGACTACCTGCCTAATGGCCAGGCGGAGATGTTCACCTCCGATGTGTCCTATGCCGCCGGCGATGATATCTTCACGGACCCGGAGACCTGGGAGGATTACAAGCTGCAGGTCAACCACCCGCTGCGCATTGATAACAACCGCGTCTACCTGCAGGGCCATGGTTTTGCGCCGACGATGACGGTGGAGTGGCCCAACGGCGAAAAGCGCACGCAGACCATCCAGTTCCAGCCCAATGACACCACGTTCTTCCTCTCCTCGGGCGTGATGCGTTTCGATCCGCCGTCGGGCATGTACCCGGACCTGTTTGAGCGCCGCCAGAACCAGATCGCTATCCAGGGCCTGTTTGCGCCGACCGCCGAGTGGTCCGGTGAGAACGGTAAGCTGCTGCAATCTTCCTACCCGGCGATGCTGGATCCGGCGGTGGCTATCGATATCTACCGCGGCGATGCCGGCCTGGACACGGGCAAGCCGCAGTCCTTCTTCTCCCTCGATTCCAGCCTGGTCCACTCGGGCCAGCTGCAAAAGATCGACCGCGTCAACCTGACCCAGGGTGAATCGGTCACGCTGGACGACGGCACCAAGGTCACCTTCGACGGTGCCTCCGAGTTTGCGAACTACCAGGTGTCCTATGACCCCTTCCAGGGTTGGGTGCTGGTATCTGCTCTCGTGATGTTGGTTTCGCTCGTCGGCTCCCTGGTGATCAAGCGACGCCGCGTCTGGGTGCGCATCCGCCCGGGTGCCAACGGCGGTACCGATATCGAGATGGGCGGGCTTGCCCGCACCGACCGCGCGGGCTGGTCTGAGGAGTTCCATAAGCTGCACCGCGAGCTTTTGGAATTGCCGGATCCCGATGACGTGGAGGAGGACGAACTCTACTCCGCCGACTAAAGGCGCGGACCGTATCCTTCAAAAGTTGGATACAGCTGGGAAAAGGGGGTAGCCTTATGGGCACCATAAATCTCTCCGTTCATGCAGCCTCGTGCGTGGCGCACGGGGTAGGCACGATTGTGAAGGCAAGGTTTCCCACTCATGCAGGTTGATCAGAATCTGTCCAACTTCTCAGACATCGCGGTGCAAACCGCGTTCGTCGTATATGCGCTCGCCTTGGTGCTGTCCCTGGTGTACTACGGCCGGATGCAGAGCATCATTGAGGCCATGCGCGCCCGTACCGCAGCTGCACCGCAGCAGCGTGAGCTCGCCACCGTGGGCGCTTCGGCAGATGGCGCCGTGCTTGGCGACGTTCCCCCAACGGCCAGCACCGCAGACGATGATTTGGCGAAGAAGCAGGAGAACGCCGACAAGCTCGGCGGCATGACGCAGATGCTGCTGTGGCTGGGCATCGCCCTGCACTTGGCGGCCATCGTGCTGCGTGGTTTGGCTACCGGCCGCTTCCCATTTGGCAACCTCTACGAGTACATGCTCATGGTGACCGCCGGCGCGATGGTGGTGGCGACCATCGCCATGCAGCGCAAGGAGTGGCGCACCCTGTGGCCGTGGCTGCTCACGCCAATCCTGGCGCTGATGTTCTACGGCTCCACCAAGCTCTATGCGGAATCCGCTCCGGTGGTTCCGGCACTCCAGTCACACTGGCTGCCCATCCACGTCACCGTGGTTTCGCTGGGCGCATCCATCGGCGTGGTCTCCGGTATCGCTTCTTTGCTCAGCGTGCTGCGTGAGTTCCAGCCGAAGCGAGGCGAGTCCGGTTTCTTCGGCGCGCTTGCCCGCCCGCTTCCTTCAGCTAAGAAGCTGGACCGCCTGGCCTACCGCTTGGGCGTAGTGGCGCTGCCGACCTTGGGCCTGGGCATCGTGCTGGGTGCTATTTGGGCCGAGTCCGCGTGGGGCCGCTACTGGGGTTGGGACCCGAAGGAGACCGTGTCCTTCGCCACCTGGATCCTCTACGCTGCCTACCTGCACGCTCGCGCCACGCCGGCCTTCCGTAAGGCCGCGCCGTACATCAACATCGCGGCGATGCTGCTCATGGTGTTCAACCTGTTCTTCATCAACATGGTTGTCTCCGGCCTGCACTCCTACGCGGGGCTGAACTAAATGGCGGATATCCATAAGCCGCGGCACAAGCCCGGCAAACCGGCGGGCGATAACCCTCAGCTCATCGCCCTTGGTGAGGGCTTTGCGCAGCGCCGTCGCGAGCTGGGCATCCTGCAACAGGACCTGGCTGGGAAGGCCGGGATTTCGCGCTCCACGCTGCATACTATTGAGCACGGTGGCTCTGGCGTGCGCTGGGAAAAGGTCGTTGCGGTGGCCGAGGCCCTCGGCCTCGAGATGACCTTCGTGCCGAAGGACTAGGCTTCTTTCCCCTTAGAGTCTTTGCCTTCAATGTCCTTGTCCTCGGGGGCCTTGGGCTCCTGCTGCCCCTGTGAGCGCCGCCGGCGTTCTTCCTCTTTGCGCTGGGCCTCCCGCTCCTTGGCGCGGCGCTCCTTGAAGCGCTGCTTCTCTAGGTTCCACAGGAATTCCTCGTCATCATCGGGGCCCTTGATTGCCGGGCGCTGCGGCTGCTGCGCCTGCTGCACCTTCTTATTCCAACTCGACGGACCAAAAGCCTTCCAGACGAGGACTGCCGCGAGGACAAACAAGAGTAGTAGTATCAATCGACCCATGCGTTGTATTCTACGGAATGCCCGCGAAGCAAAAGTGAGAATTATGAGCCAGACAGAAAACACCACCAACGCCTCCCAGAACCCCGACCCGCCCCAGCCGGACCCCGCGCTCAAGCGCCGCTCCCGCGTCGCTTTGTGGAAGTATGGCGCGGCCCGTGTGGTGCTGTTTATCGTGTTGACTGTAGTGATTCAGCTACTGGCGATGGCGGTGCTCCAGACCTTTCCGCTGCTGGTTTCCGCGCTGCTGGCGTTGTTCGTGGCGCTGCCACTGTCCATGCTGCTCTTTTCCACGTGGCGCGTGGAAGCAACCCAATCCCTGGCGGAGTACTCCGCGCAGCGCAAGGCCCACAAGAAGTGGGTCCAGGAGGAGCTGGCTGGCCGCTAAATCAGAGGCTAAACCAGAGCCAGCGCTACTGCGTTGACAACCGCCCATACCAGCATCGCGCGGCCAGTCATACCGAGCACCGGGATGAGTTTGGGTCCGCGCGCACCGCGGTTGACGGTGCGGATAGCGCCCAGTGCGAGGGGGAAGTAGAGCAGGGAGGCCAGCGCTGCCCAGGAATCGAAGGCCAAGCCCACGGTGAGCAACACCGGGAGCAGCAACAGGGTCATGAATAGCGTGCGGGACTTCTTATCACCCAGGCGCACAGCCAGGGTGATCTTGCCGGTGGCCTCATCGGAGGGGATGTCCCGGATGTTATTGGCCAGGTTTACCGCCGCACTCATACCGCCGATACCCACGGCTAAGGCAAGGCCTGTCCACGTGATGCGGCCGGCCTGTGTGTACTCGGTACCTAGGACCGCGACGAGCCCGAAGAACACGAAAACGGCGATTTCTCCGAACCCGCGGTAGCCGTAGGGATTCTTGCCACCGGTGTAAAACCAGGCGCCGGCGATACACACAGCGCCGACGAGGATGAACCAAGCCGCGTTGGCAGCCAGGGAGAGCGAAATGCCCGCGATAGCCGCCACGCCGAAGCAAGCGAAAGCAGCGAACTTGACGTGCTGCGGCTTGGCCAGTCCGCCCCCGGTAAGCCGCTGGGGGCCGGTGCGGTCATCATCGGTGCCGCGGATGCCATCGGAGTAATCGTTGGCGTAATTCACGCCGATGATAAGCGCCCAGGCCACGATGAGCGCCAGCAACGCCCGGCCCCAGTGCAGGCCGTGGGCCGCGGCAGCGGCACCGGTACCAGCGATAACGGGAGCAAAGGCATTGGCCCAGGTGTGCGGGCGAGCACCCTGGAGCCAATCGGCAGGAGTGGCGGAATAGGCAGACATGCTCACTATTGTGCCACTGGTGTGGTGTGCTGCGGCAATGAGCTGGTGCGTTGGCGAAAGCGGTAGATGATGAGCACTGCAACGAAAATAACGGCATTGGTGACTGTCATTGCGGCAGAGGTAGCCGCGTCAAGGACATAGGCAACCCAAAATCCCACGACCGCGCTGATCGCGGCAACGCCACAGGCGGTCAACACCAGCGTGGGCACGCGCTGAGTAAGCAGCCGCGCGGTCATCGTCGGGAATACCATGAGAGCGATGACCAGCATGGCACCGGCAGCGTGAAAGGCGGCGGTGGCGGTGCAGGCAACCACGGTCATAAATATGATGTGAAGAACGCGCGTGGGCACCCCGCGTGCGGCACAAAAATCGGCGTCAAAAGTCGTGGCGGATAAACGCGGCAGTGTAAGGGCGAGGAAGAGAGCATTGATACCCAGCACTGCGGCCATGATGTAGCAATAGTTGGGATTGGAGAAGGCCGCGAGGTTGAGATCACCGACGAGAACGGCGTGGACATCAAGGTGCACGTGGCTCATGTGCGTAGAAATCAGGATGACTCCGGCGGCAAACAGGGCGGGAAAGACCAATCCGAGGGCGGAATCAGCAGTCACCAGCGGGCTGCGCTGTAGTGCGTCAGTTCCCAACGCCACCACCAAGGCGCCAGCGGCCGCGGTAACGAGCAAGATGGGTGAATCTAGATCTGCGGTAAAGAGGTAGCCGACGGCAATTCCGGGAAGGACGGCATGGCCGATGCCGTCGATAAGCATGGCCTGGCCTTTGAGGACAACAAAGGTGCCGGGGATAGCACAGGCCAAGGCCGTCAGAACGGCAAGGAGACAAGCGGTCGCGGCGAGGGTCATGAGGCTAGCTTTCTACTGGTGAGGCTGATAGTGACGAGCGCCGCCTGAGCCAGGACGATGACCGGACCGGTGGGCAGCGGGCCGTGCGCAATGGAGACATAGCAGCCGAGAGCAGCGGTGGCCGCGCCGAAGAACCCGGAGAGCGCGATGAAAGGTAGCAAGCGCGTGGTCCAGGGGCGGGCAGCGGCGGCAGGGCTGATGACCACGGCGACCATGAGCACTACGCCGACGACTTTGACGCCGAGCACCGTGATGGCGGTGAGGGCGAAGAAACTAGCCGCGTTGAGGAACGAGGTGCGGATGCCGGCTACCTGGGCAAAACTTGAATCAAAAGTGACTGCGGCCTGCCGGGTGTGAATGAGGAAAAGAAAAAGCAGCACGCAGCCACCGATGATGAGTGTGGACCGTACATCCGCGCGAGTGAGCGTGGAGGCATTTCCCAGCAAATAATCCTGGATTCCGGCCTTGCCAGGCAATGGTCGGCGGGAAATATACTGCATGAGCAGCATTCCCACCGAGAAAAATGTGGTTAGCGTGGCCGCCATCGCAGTGGTTTGCCCCAGGGGAGTTAACCGCGGGATGAGGTGAATGCACCCCACCGCGAGGGTTCCGGTGAGCAGGGCGCCGCAAGAAAGAAGCCAGACATTTCGCCCGTCCCAGCCAATGGCGGTGGCCACGAGGAAGGCGGTGAGCAGTCCAGGCAGGGAAGAATGCGAGATGGCATCGGCCAGCAGGCTGGTGCGGCGAACATATACCAGTGGGCCTAGCGCGCCAGCGCAGCCACCGATGAGCACGGTGCCCAGGAGTGCCTGGGTATAGGTGTAGTTCTGAAGAAGCTCGAGTGGGTTCATGATGGCAGGGAAAACATGTCGGCAATGGCGGACTCGGTAAGTACCTGCTCGGTGGGGCCAGCAGCAATGAGCCGGCCGTGGCCGACCATGAGGACCTCATCGCAAAAGTCGGCGACCTCCGCCAGGTTGTGATGCACCAGCAGGATGGTCACGCCGTTCTCGCGCAGTTCCTTGAGTACATCCATGATGGCGCGCTGACTCGCGGCATCGACACCAGCGAAGGGCTCGTCGAGGATGATGAATTCCGGCTCGCTAACGAGCGTGCGCGCCAACAACACGCGCTGGCGCTGACCACCAGACAGGGCGGAAATCGGCAGCTGCGCGTGTGCCTGCATTCCGGTGCGGGAAAGCGCGGCGTGAGCGGCGTCTTTGTCAGCGCGGCTGGGCCACTGCCACCAGCGCAGCCCGGCGGTGCGGCCCATCAGGGCGATGTCGAAGGCGGTGGCAGGGTAATTCCAGTCGATATCCGCATGTTGTGGCATATATCCGAGACGCTGCCGAAAATGTGCCAGATCGACGCCATCGAAGGTCATCGACCCGCAGGCTAGAGGCGGAAGGAGCCCTACCAGCGTGCGGACCAGAGTAGACTTTCCCGACCCGTTCGCACCCACCAGCCCGGTGATAGTCGCGGGGGTGAGGGTGAAGGAGGCGTCGTGAAGCACCGGCGTGCGGGGATAGCCGGCGGTGAGGTTTCCTACGCTGAGCATTAGCTTAGTGCTTTCGCCACGGCGCTAGCGTTATGTTCGAAGGCTCCGAGGTAGGTATCGGTTGGGGCTTCCGGGCCGAGGGTATCGGCAAAGAGCTCTTCATCCGAGATGGTGACTGTCCAGTTGCGGGTTTCTACGGCTTCCTTGAGAGAAGTGATGGCCTGTGGGTTCGCCTGGTTATCTTGGAAGATAACGGGGACCTTCTTCTCCGCGATCGTATCCGCGAGCTCGGAGATCTCAGTGGCGGACTTGGTGGCTTCGGTGGTCACGAAGTCGGTGGCTTGGACTTCAAAGTCGAAGGTCTTGCCGAAGTAGTTGAAGGCGTCATGGCCGGTGATGAGGACGCGCGGGGAGGCGTTTTCGAGTTCCTTAGCCGCTTTGTCATGCGCGGCTGCAATCTTGTCTTCATAAGCATCGGCAGCCGCGGCATAGTCTTCGGCATTGTCAGAGTCGATTTCGCCGAGTTTGGTGCCGATGTGATCGACGACCTGGCTCCACAGCTCGGGGCTATTCCAGATGTGCGGGTCGTAGAGTTTTTCGCCCTTGTCACCTTGCTCGGGCCACGGCAGAAGGTCAGCAGTATCGAGCTGTTCGCCGACAGCTAGCTGCTTCTCACCGAGGGAGGAGAGCTGGTCCACCATTTGCGCCTCGAGGTGAAGGCCATTCCAGAGGACGAGGTCGGCGTCCTGCATCTTTTCAATATCGCGCGTGGTGGGCTGGTAGGTGTGCGGATCGCCGCCGGGACCGACCATGGTGGTGATGTCGGCGTCCGGGGCGATATTGGCGGCCGCATCAGCCAAGTAACCAGTCGTGGCGAAGATCGTCAGATTGTCGTCCTGGGCTTCGGCGGAGTCGCTGCTGGTGCAGGCAGTCAGCGCGGTGGCAGCCACGAGGGAAGCGAGGGGAAGCGCAATAAGTTTCTTCACGGGAAACTTCTCTTATTAAAAGTGAATGTCGATGTTCAATAGATTGAACTTGAAAGAGCATAAGACCTGAAACCTTTGGAAGCAATAGGCTGAACTACGATGGGGGTATGCACATCAGTGAGCTGCCCGAACGCACCCAGGATTACCTCAAGATCCTCTGGACCTATGAGGAGAAAGAGGGCGCTAATACCGCGATGCCGCTGGGGGACCTAGCTAAAGCGGCGGGGCAGAAGCTGCCCACCACGTCGGAGGCGGTCAAGCGCCTGGCCGCGAAGGGGCTGGTGGAACACGAACGCTACTTCGGTGTTCGGCTTGTTGAGGAAGGCCGGCGGCTGGCTGTGGCAATGGTGCGCCGGCATCGGCTCCTGGAAACCTTCCTCGTGCGCACTCTGGGCTATACCTGGGATGAGGTGCACGATGAGGCAGAAATGCTAGAGCACGCGACGTCCGACAGGCTCGTTGAACGTCTTGATTCTTTCCTGGGCAACCCCGCCCGCGATCCGCATGGTGATCCCATACCTGCCCCGGATGGCACTGCCGAGCCGGTCTCGCGCATTACGCTTATCGACGTCCCCGCGCAGACCCCCGTCACCGTGGAGCAGGTCACTGACGCTGATGGCGAATTTTTGCGCTACCTGGATAAATATGGAGTGCGGCCGGGAGTAGAATTGACCGTCGTTGCCCCTTCGGTTGCGGGTGTGCTCGAGGTTGCCGTCGATGAAGGTTCACACTTCCCCCTCGGGGAATCCGCTGCGCGCGGCATTGCCGTACGCAGCTTTGGCGAAGCGGAGGCTTAGCTGTCCCACATGCGGGCGACGGCGAGGCGGTCAACCTTGCCGGGACCGGTGGTGGGGAGCTGGGCCAGGCGCTTGAAGTCCTTGGGGATTTGCCACCGGGGAAGGCCACTATCGTCGAGAGCCACAAGGATATCGCCGACATCCGCCCATCCGGTATAGGCAGCGACGATCATCTGTCCCAAGCGTGGGTGGGGGATGCCGACCACGCACACGCCGTCCACTCCCGGCACGCGAAGGATGTGCTGCTCGAGCTGCTCTGGGTGGAGCTTGAGCCCGCCGGTGTTCAGGATGTTGTCGAGGCGCCCGGTGACGGTGAGGTGGCCGTCGTGAAGCGCGCCGGCGTCGGAGGTAGCAAACCACGAGGTACCGGACTCATCGACCATGAAGGCATCTGAGTCCACGTTTCGATAGCCCTGCGCAATCATGGGCCCGCCAAGGTAAATGCGCCCCTCGTCGCCGATGCGAACAAGAGCGCGATCGAGGGGACGGCCGTTGTAGACGCAGCCGCCGGAAGTCTCTGAGGAACCGTAGGTGGTGACGATATTGATGCGCAGCTTTTTCGCAGAGTCCAATAGTTGCGGGTGGGTGGCAGCACCTCCGACGAGGATGGCATCAAAGGTGCGCAGGGCCTCGATTCCTTCTAGCGAATCCATGGCCTTGGCTAGCTGCATCGGGGTCAGGCCCGTGTATGAGCGATCCCCAGTGGCGGCCAGCTCGTGCGCGGCGCGGGCGAAACTGGGGATGGAAAAACCTTCCGACAGGTCAAGGCAGAGCGGCTCCACGCCCGCGACGAGGGAGCGCACCAATACCTGGATGCCCGCGATATGGGAGGCGGGCATGGCTAGTAGCCACTGACCGGTGCCGCCTAAAGTCCGGTGCGTGGCATCGGCGCTGGAGACCAAGTTGGCGGCCGTGAGTTGCGCGCCTTTCGGCGTGCCCGTGGACCCGGAGGTGGCCACGACCAGCGCGATGGAGGAATCAATAGGTTCTCCTGCGCGCATGTGGTTGCGCAGGAGCTGCGCGCGGGTGCGGTCCTCTGCAGGGGCGGGCAGGAAGGTGGCTTGTCCTGCGATGGCCGCTTCCAGATCAGGGAGGATGGCGGCGGGGTCATGTGGATTGACAGGCAGAGGGGAGAGGATGGTCACGGTTAGCTAGGTTACCGCCCGCGGTGTTCGTAAGGGTTGATGAGCTCATCCTCCTGATCGAAGGGGCGCTCACCGTCCCTCTGAGCCTGCTGGATGCGGCGCAACATCCACACTCGCGACGCAATGACGGCAATGAGCGCGATGGCCGCGAGGGCAATGGCAAAGTACAGCACTTCGGCTTCTCCTTGGGACTAGTAGTAGTACGGGAACTCATCCCAGTTGGGCTCGCGCTTTTCCAGGAAGGATTCCTTGCCCTCGACGGCTTCGTCGGTCATATAAGCCAAGCGGGTGGCTTCGCCGGCGAAGACCTGCTGGCCCATGAGGCCATCATCGGTGAGGTTGAAGGCGAACTTGAGCATGCGCTGGGCGGTGGGGGACTTCATGTTGATCTCGCGTCCCATCTGGATGGCGGCGTCCTCCAGCTCGGCGTGGTTAACTACCTCGTTGACGGCACCCATCTCGTACATGCGCTGCGCGTCGTAGGTGCGTCCCAAGAAAAAGATCTCGCGGGCGTACTTCTGGCCCACCATCTTGGCCAGGTAGGCCGAGCCATAGCCGGCGTCGAAAGAGCCGACGTCGGCGTCGGTCTGCTTGAAGCGGGCTTCCTGGCGGGAGGCAATGGTCATATCGCACACCACGTGCAGGGAGTGCCCGCCGCCGGCGGCCCAGCCGTTAACCACGGCGATGACCACCTTGGGCATGGTGCGGATGAGGCGCTGGACCTCCAGGATGTGCAGGCGGCCGCCCTCAACTTTTTCGCGGGCGGTGTCGACGGTGGATTCGTCGGCAGTCGCGTCATCGTGCGCGTGCTCGGTGGCGTAGCGGTACCCGGAGCGGCCGCGAATGCGCTGGTCACCGCCGGAGCAAAACGCCCAGCCGCCGTCCTTTTGGGAGGGCCCGTTGCCGGTCAGCAACACCGTGCCAACATCTGGCGTGCGGCGCGCGTGGTCCAGCGCGCGGTAGAGCTCATCCACCGTGTGCGGGCGAAACGCATTGCGCACCTCGGGGCGGTCGAAGGCGATGCGGACGATGCCGTCCTTGCGCTGTGGCTTTGGGCCGTCGCTGATGAGCCGGTGATAGGTGATATCCGTCAGGGCCTCAAAGCCCTCGACGGGGCGCCAGAGTTCCGGCTTGAACGGATTATCGGTGCTGTAATTCTTCTGCTCGCTCATGGCACACCAGCTTAATTGGAAAGCAGTGCGCCGGAAGTATAGTCCCCATTCCCAACCCTCACCCACACTCTCCGCCCAGCGCGGCGGTGATAAACAATAAACAATACTGCGGGATTATCCCCGTCAATGTGCACGTGTACTCCGTACCAGCGCGGTACACCATACAGTGGGACGGAATCGAACCTCCCTGCCTTCTTGCGCTACGAAGGCGCCTGAGAAGCACTGGGCTTTTCCCTGCCCAGTAAGGGTTGCGCTCGCTGCGAAGAGTGTGGGCTACCGTCGTGTGCGGCTCAGCGCACACGACATGACTAAATGTCGAACGACATGACGTGCCGCAAGAATGCGGCACAACTAGCGGCAGTCGCTATTTAGTTATCAGTTCCGTATTCCAGTTCAGCTGCTGGATGCGGGTATCCAGTTCGCGGTACTGGCGGGCCAGATCATCGGCGCGCTCGCGCAGCTTCGGCACGGGCACGGTGGCCACGAACTTGATCTCGGAGCGGGAGTAGCGGTCGTGGCGCGCACCTGCGCGCTCTGCCAACCCCTGGTAGATGCGGCGCTTGCGCAGCAGTCCATCACGCAGTGCGAGTGCCTCCATCAGCGAGATCTCCTCGTCGAACGGGGTGGCCGTGTTCGTGGCGTTGATGGCGATGACAAGCTCGTCGATGCGCTTGGTCACGCCCTCGAGTTCACGGAGGAGATCCGTCGGGTTCTCATCCGGTTCATCGCCTTCCTGTATGCGGACGGTTGCCGCAAGCCGGTCACTCAGCGAGTTGAGGCGCTCCTGCGCCTGAGCGCGCTCGGCCAAGGCTTCAGCAAGTAGCATGATTCCTCCTTAAGAAGTTAGAAGAATTAAGCTAGGGCTACGGCGCTTCGCTGTCAATAGATGATGAGATCAATTTCAGAGTCTTTGCGACAATTCGACTTTCCGCGTCCCTGGAAATCCTTCACTAAGCTATTGATAGCAGTGTAGTGAGGCTGTGGTTCAGTTCTCAATACCCCTGATAGACTTCAACCCTTCTGTCTGCCGTACAATTGCCCGCTGGGGTTCAGTTCTCATTACCCCTGATAGACTTCTCTTGGTGCACCACACCACCAAGTCCGCGCTGGGGTTCAGTTCTCATTACCCCTGATAGACTTCCGGTGGTTCACAGGGCGTGAAATGTGAAGCTGGGGTTCAGTTCTCATTACCCCTGATAGCCTTCTCGGCAGGAGCCTTGACGGCGGACGCGCGCTGGGGTTCAGTTCTCATTACCCCTGAT
>NZ_KV804026.1:40172-40390 GCF_001811255.1 Corynebacterium sp. HMSC068H04 | reverse complement strand
GGTTCAGTTCTCATTACCCCTGATAGACTTCCAAACTGACGCGCAGCCCACTCGGCAAGGCTGGGGTTCAGTTCTCATTACCCCTGATAGACTTCCCGTCCCCGCCTCCCTGCTCAACCGCGAGCTGGGGTTCAGTTCTCATTACCCCTGATAGACTTCTGCACCTGGTCCAGGAGCAGATCGCCACGCTGGGGTTCAGTTCTCATTACCCCTGATAG
>NZ_KV804026.1:39758-39974 GCF_001811255.1 Corynebacterium sp. HMSC068H04 | reverse complement strand
GGGTTCAGTTCTCATTACCCCTGATAGACTTCACTACTAGCTCACCTTCGTCGCGCTTCTGCTGGGGTTCAGTTCTCATTACCCCTGATAGACTTCGCAGGTCTAGCGCATCATCGAAATACCTGCTGGGGTTCAGTTCTCATTACCCCTGATAGACTTCCCAGGTGCGCCGCACCGTCTCCGCCAAGGCTGGGGTTCAGTTCTCATTACCCCTGA
>NZ_KV804026.1:0-39658 GCF_001811255.1 Corynebacterium sp. HMSC068H04 | reverse complement strand
TTCAGTTCTCATTACCCCTGATAGACTTCGCACCGCCTACAGGTACCTAGACGACCTGCTGGGGTTCAGTTCTCATTACCCCTGATGGACTTCCCGTTCAAGCAATACACTTGCTACAGACGCTGGGGTTCAGTTCTCATTACCCCTGATGGACTTCCTAATAGAATTAGCTCGCGAAAAGACGTGCTGGGGTTCAGTTCTCATTACCCCTGATGGACTTCAGTGTGGCCCCAAAGGGTCGTTTAACTGGAGTTTATCGGTGATCCTCCGCTAGAAAATCGTGAGCTGAGGTGGGGTATTCTCCATTTCGGAAGGCTCTGATTTGGAAAAGCGAATCGCTTTCGACCATTGAATATCAGTGACGGATATGATTCTCACATCTCCGCCTTCTGGTAGACCAGACTTGATTTGCTTGACGGTTGTTGCGATACGGGAGGCGAGGGGGAAATACTGAACGTAAACGCTTAGTTGGGATCTACAAAAGCCAAGGTCTAAGAGGTGGTTTCGAAACCTGTTAGCCTCTCTGGTTTGAATTCTTGATTTAACGGGAAGATCGAACATGACCACGCACCACATTGGTTCACTATCTTTCGCCGGCATCGAGTTTTCCTTCCCAGACGGGAACGCTTAGGTGTTTTAGATTTCCCTCGATATATAGGCCATATTGTTGGCTGAACTCATTAAAAGCTGTGCTTAAGGATTTTCCACTGGAATTGAAGGGGCTGTTCAGATACTGCGATATGAGGGTCTTTTGCGGAGATCCTAATGCTTGTCCGTCACTAGAAACGGTGAATACAACCTGATCAACCATTGGTCGAAATGGTTCAATAAGGTCATCGACCAATGCCCACTTGTTGCCGCGGCTGTGGTGGAATACGCCTAATGCTCCAGATAATCCAGCGCTAGCTACAGCTCGAATGCCGTGGCCGCGCAATAGTGTGTAACCGTAATCGAGCGCAGAATTCCAGCCAGGTTCTCCGCTGCCAGGTAAACGTAAATAAGCATGACCATGGGAGATGCAAGACCAGTATTTGCGCGCTGCCTGTGCTTCAAGATTCTCTGGATCGCCAGATTTAACGGTACGAGAGAGGGCGTAGAGTTCCTTGGCTCCAGGCTTAGCTAGTGCTTTTAGAACGGAAGCTTGACCAGAAATTTTGGCTGCAACAATTCGAGACCAAGCTTGCTTCTTTTTGGGCAAAGATAATTGTGATTGGGCTTGGTGGCGAGCACCGATCCGGGAATGTTCGTTCCATGGGTAAGCACCGGCGACCGGAACGTTTCTCCAGTCGCAAACTAAGAGGGCGATGTCGTAGTCACTGAGCTTCTGGAGAACGGCACCGCTGATTGTGCTTTCTGAGCCAATGAGGACGACTGCGATTTGGGCTAGCGGCAGCGAAACATCGGTTGGAGTATCTTCTCGATGGATGACGAGCTGGCCCCGGGAATACCGGAGAGACCCCTTCAAATTGAGACAATCAATGACCCGCCACCCAGAGTTCATTATTCTGCCTTCCAAGAAATGGGCAGATGAGCCTTGCTAGTCAGCCTCACTCTTCCCAGAGCATCTCGACGGACCACAGTCATGTTGCCTTCACCAAAAGCTTTGTTTACGGCTGGCAGCCAGCCCGGTCGATCTATCACTTTCTTGGAGGCTTGAGACACATCGGAAGATAGTCCCTCGGCACTCATATAGAGTGGGCGCAGTCGCAACTTAGAGTTTGAGAAGAACCCATCCAACCGCCAACGTTGAATCTGCCCAAACTCACTTTGCACTTCCGCAATCTGTCCGGTGTTGAAGCTTGAGGTGTCGATGACTAGCTCATCGTCTACAACCAACCAACCAATATATTCTGCCGTGCCGTCAGCAAGGGCCTTGCGCAGTTTGGGTTCTGCCTGGCGGACTGACATTGTCTGCGGTTTGATCTCAGCGGAAAACAGGTCCTCATGCCGGTGCTGCATTAGATCGACATTATAAACTCGCAACATGCTGAAGGAGGGAGCCTTTTTCCCGGGGATTTTATAGATCCGGGCATGGTGGAAACGGCTTAGTTCAGCGTAACCACCTCGTACCTTGATAGCGCCTGCACCAACTGGAAAGACCTCGATTTCGTCGTCGGCATCGTACCAAGTGCCGTGTACTCGAATTCGGCGTTCGGGATTCTCTGGCAGACCCTCTTTAAGATCGAAGTCGTCTTCGCGAGTGAGTGCACACCATAAAGCTTCGGTGGATGCCCTGTCGATATCGGTGACCGAAATAGCATCGCCGACGCGTATCTTCTTCAACTCTCCGATTGTGTCCTCGTGGGCGCGTCCGTTGCCGATGCGTAGTCTTAGATTCGAGGTAACTACGACTCGGTCTTCATCCAACGCCTGCTGCAAGAGCATGGCGAGTTTTCGCATCTTAGGCAGCCAAGCATTCCATGCCGCGCGATGTGCTTCATCAGCTCCAGTGAACTCTTTCCACTGGGGTGCCGAGCGAAGCAGCTCGGCCTCTCGCTTTTTGTTTGAACGAATGGCAAGAGTTTCTGCAACGTAGTTTTGAGTAAAAGCTACTACTGCAGCATCGACAGCATGATGACGACGGTCGAGGCGAGATTTTCCAGTACCATCGATGAAACGTAGTTGGCCTGATATTCCCGAAGCACGGCGAGCTTCCGCAGTGAGTGCACCTCGATAGACACTTACGGTAGTGCCGTTATCTTGAAAGCGCTGCGCAACTCTGCCGCGTAGTTCGTTCGCCATCCAGGCAACAGATTCCATCGAGCGGGCGTCGATCGGTTCATCCATGGCGGTTCGCTTCAGTCGCTCGCGGACGCTGGTACGGAATTTGTTGAAGTCCTTTGCTGACATGCCGGAATCTTCGGCCCAGTGGCGTGTGCGGTCAAGCGCCTCCTGAACACTCACACCTGGAATCCCAGACTGGGCTGCCCAAACAGCAAAGGGGAAGTTCTTCTTGGACAGATTACAGCGATGGCAAACCGCAACAAGGTTGTCACGAGTATTGGTGGAACCTTGGCCGGCGCGGGGGACAATATGATCCATCTCGCACGTGGAATAAGTGATTGGTTCGCCGCAGTAGGCGCATTGGCAATTTTGACGTTGTACTGATTGGAACCGCCAAAGGTCAGCACTGCGTGGCTTTCCTTCGATGCCTAGTTTCTCCTGCATATCTTGGAAAAGCTTTTGGTTGCGTCTATGGCGCGCGTTGTTCTCACGATCGATTTCGTTAGCCTTTGACTTACTGACAAAACCATCGCGGACGTGTTCAATTATGACGGACTTTGGGGCACCCCATACGTCTGCGGCTGCTTCCAGCCACCTTGCCACGCCTTTCAGAACGCGATCTACAGCTGGGTTTCCTACTGGTTCACCAATTCGAGGAGCGGGAGGGGTCCAATCCTTGGGGATGTTAAATTCCGCCAAACGTGCCGCGTAAAGATCAAGGTTTTCGTCCAGCATGCGGCTAGTTAGTCGCTTCAGAGTGTCTTCGCAGTATGCGGCACGGCCCATCGGCAGATGTAGAGAATCGAGCTTCTCATGCTCGGTCTCGTCGAGCTCCGCGAAGAAAGCTTGAACTTGAGCTCCTTCAGGGGAATCGAAATCATCAACTTCGGCATTCGACAGAGACTTGAGCATGGCGGCGCGTTCGTCATCCGAGGCTCGCTCCCACCAGGCAGCTAAGTGCTTCACCTTGCAGCCGAGGATTGTCCGGTTGGTGTCATGTACAGGTGGTCGAGCGCCTGCACGTTCGCCATCGTCGGTCATTGTGGCCGTTCCTCTTAGTTGGCCACGGTCAATGCGCAAAAGCTCGGCTATGTCTAACCAGGAGGGTTCTTTCTTGTGAGAAAGATTGACAAGGTAATTAAAAACAATCAGCCGCTCATCGCGATCAAGGGGAGAAGTATTGCCGCCGCGGTTGATACGGAGGTTTCCGGTGAGAGCAGCGATACGGTACTGCTGAAAGGCATCAGAAGCTTTTAGAGCTCGGTCTCGACTGGGTTGTAGGGGGTCCTTTCCTACGCGTCCTTGTTGAGCGCCTTTCGGGGATTCAGCTTCGAAGACTAAATCTAGAATCTTTTTCCGGAGCGTGTCGTCTATCTTTTGGACACGACACATCTCGTTGATTTCACGTGCGTGGTCTATTTGATGTAATCGCGCAGAAATAATTGCCTGCTTCACCTCATTTGCGGACTTCTTTTCGTCCTTCTTCTTGCCACCGCCGCGTAGCCTGTCAGTACCTAACTGGGCAAAGGAAATGAGTTGCCCGACGGTGGCATCCTGAGGAATTGTATGGCCGGTGCTTGCCTCTAACTCCTTGCGTATTTGTTCAAAAGCTTCGCTCGGTTCTGCCGGTGAGTATAGGCTCGAGACTTTCCAATATGGATTCCGCCAACCGCGGTGGTTGGCAATATGGCGTAGCGCGATAGAAAGATATCGGCCTCGTTCTTCGTCATCGAGGATGAAGGAATTTACCAATTCCACGCGGGCCTTCCATGGAAGGTAAGGGTCGGAATAGTGCTCAAAAGGTAGAGTTTCCCAGCCTTGCGCTTTGAGAAACTTTTCGAGCTTAATCATACGCTTGCGGCGACGGCGGTACAGACGGCGAGTTCGTCGTGCGACTCCGGAGGAAGCGAGTCGGGTCACCGCGCGCTTTTGCTGGTCGGGATCTAGGCCCGAGTCGTGGATCAGCGAAACCGCACTGAGAATGCCTATTGGTTGATCATTCTCGTCGACCTCAATGGCGGTGCAGCCAAGAGAATAAGTTCCGACATCTATTCCAACGCGGTAAGAGAGAGACAAAAGGTTAGCCCTTTCGGATAAAAAGAAAGCCGAACCCGAGGGTTCGGCTTGGAGCAATCAACGTCGGAAACGAGCCGACGCTTACTGAGGTTCAGTTCTGGTTAAGAACATAGCAGAATGCGTCTCGTGTGTCTTGGTTTTCTCCACAAAATTGGCGGAAGGCTATTGGGTTCGCGCCGATGACTTTCATCCAATAAACATGAACGCAAACAGCGTGTTGAGCACCGTCGCCACAATCATGGGCACGGAGGTGCGCTTGACCAGCTGGATGGGGTTGACCTTGATGGCGCCGGCAACAATGAGCACCGCGGCGTTGACCGGGGAGACCTGGCGCATGAGGTTGGACGTTCCCCAAATGGCGGTGAGCATCTGCGGGGCGTGGATGGAGGTCTGCGAGGCCAGGTTGGGCACTACCTCAGAGAAGGCGAAGTAAGGCGCGGTGCCGGAGCCGGTGAGTGCTGCCATCGCGGCGGTGGCGGCGACGAAGATGAGGACGATGAGGACGGCGGCGCCGGAGGAGCCTTCGGCGGCGTCGATAAGCATGTCAATGACGCCCATCTGCGTAATACCTTCCACCAGGACGGCGGCGGCAACCAGCAGGGCCACGACGCCCGCAGCGCCCTCGCCCATGCCCTTGAAGAAGCTGGAGATGGAATCTACCGCACCCGTGACGGTGCGCTTGCGGATGGACTCGATGATCATCGCGATGAACAGGGAGACCACGGTCACCGGGAGGATGCCGCCCTCAAAGGGGATAACGCCCATGCGGTTGAGGATGGCGGAGATGATGATGAGCAGCAGCGGCATGAGCGGGAGCACGGCGTAGTAACCCGGCAGGGAGGCGGCGCGGGCGATGGCTTCCTCAGTGGCTTTATCGCACATCGAGTCAGCGGTGACTTCACCGGAGGCCAGGGCTTTGCGGGCATCCGCCTTATCGCAGCGGTGCTGCCACCACATGTGGACGAAGGCCGTGATGAGCAGCGTGGGAACCGTGGCGTAGGCGACGGCGCCGTAGACGAATTCCGTCGGAGTCATGTTGGTGAGATCGGCGCCCTGAATGAGGCCGGCCTCTAGCGGGGTGGGCACGATGGTGGAGGAAGTCACGACGATGGCGCCCACAGTCAGCGGTGTCAGGCCCGCAGCGATGAGCGCTGGCAGGAGTGTGGCCACGAGCAATAGGGAAAGCGCTGCGGCCGAGGGGATCACCAGTGAGAGCAGCGTGCCCAGGATGAAGCCCACTGGGACCAGCCAGTAGGAGCCTTTGAAGCGCTTGAGCGGTGAGGAGAGCACCACGACCGTCTTGGCATCCGCGCCGATGTGGCGCATATAGGACACAAAGCCGAAGAGCACCATAATCGCCATACCGATGCCGGAGAAGCGCGACTTGAACAGCGCGTCCACGACGAGCAGCTGGTCGTAGAAGGCATTGCCGGTCGCTTCAATTTCTGTGGTTCGGAAGTCCGCGCGCCCAGTGAGAGCGGCGAGCATGAGCAGGATTACGCCAACGGCAAAGATGGAGGCCGCGGCGTGGACTTTCTTATAGATGAGGTAGACAACTGCGGCGATGGCCAGTAGCGCGATGAGAAGGTAGAGCATGTAAAGATCCTTCTTCTGGTTATATCCACTTACTGTTTAAAGGTAACACCGGCTATGACAGGTGTCGCGCTCAACCCCCCACACGTACGATGAACGTCATGCACATTGATGACGTCCTTGACCGCGCCCACGTGGTCTCCCTTCCACTCGCCGTGAAGTTCCGTGGCATTACGACCCGGGAAGCATTGCTTATCGATGGCCCCGCGGGCTGGGGTGAGTTCGCCCCCTTCCTGGAGTACGGGGCGGAGGAATCCGCCCGCTGGCTCGCCGCCGGGCTGGAAGCGGCCTACGAAGGCTTTCCGGAACCCGTGCGCGAGTGGGTAGAAGTCAACGGCACCGTCCCTGCGGTTCCTGCCGAGCAGGTGCCGGAGGTCATGGAGCGCTATCCCGGCTGCCGCACCTTCAAAATCAAGGTGGCGGAGAAGGGGCAGACCCTAGAGGACGATATCGCGCGCGTTCACGCTGTCCGCGCCTACATCGAGGCACAGGGTCGCGTGCCGGTTTTGCGCGTCGACGCCAACTGCGGCTGGAGCGTTGAGGAAGCCGTCACCGCGGCCAAGGAGCTCATGCCGCTGGATTACATGGAGCAGCCGTGCAAGACCGTTGAGGAACTCAAGGAGGTGCGCACCCAGCTCATGCGCGCCGGGATTTTCGTGCGGGTGGCGGCGGATGAATCTATCCGCAAGGCCAGCGACCCTTATCGGGTGGCGGAATTGCAAGCGGCTGATGTCGCCGTGGTTAAGCCCGCGCCGCTGGGCGGGGTGCGCAAAGTACTCGAGGTAGCCTCCCACCTGCGCGAGCGCCACATGGACATCACGGTGGCCTCTGCCCTGGATACCTCGGTGGGAATCTCCATGGGACTTGCCGCAGTGGCCGCCTTGCCGCAAATCTATGACGACGAAGACATCGACGTCACCCCGGCCGCTGCGGGCCTGGCCACCGGGTCGCTGTTCCTGGAGGATGTGACAGCACCACGCGAGCTTGTCGACGGTCACCTGCGCGCCGAATCCCTCGCCCCCGACCCGGATCGCCTCAGCGCACTGGCGGCATCGGCTGCGCGGCGTGACTGGTGGTTTGAGCGCGTGCGCCAGTGCTGGCCGCACCTTTAAAGATACAGCTCACGGTCCATGTCCGGGGTGCAGCGTAGGCTGGCGTGCATGACCATTTCCGTGAGAGACGCGCACCTGCACAACCTTCGCAATGTGGATGTGGACCTGCCACGCGGCCAGCTCGTGGCCGTGACCGGGGTCTCCGGCTCCGGCAAGTCCTCTCTTGCCTTCGGCACCATTCACGGCGAAGGGCAGCGCCGCTACCTGGAGTCCGTCGCGCCTTTCGCCCGTCGCCTTATTGCCTCGGCGGTGGACCCGCAGGTGGGCCGCATCGAGGGGCTGCCGCCGACGGTGGCGTTGCAGCAGGCGGCGTCGACAAGCAGTGCGCGCTCCACGGTGGGCACGATCTCCGCCATGTCCAATTCCGTGCGCCTGCTCTACTCGCGCTGCGGTGACAACCCGGAGGGCCTGTACTCCGACTCCTTTTCACCCAACACCCCGGAAGGCATGTGCCCGGAGTGCCAGGGCACCGGCGTGGTGCATGAGCCCACCGAGGCTTCCATGGTGCCGGACCCCTCCTTGAGCATCGAGGAGGGGGCGATTGCCGCCTGGCCGGGAGCCTGGGCGGGCAAGAATTTCCACGACATCCTCCAGGAGTTGGGCTATGACCTGGACTCGCCGTGGGAGCAGCTGCCGAAGAAGGACCGCGAATGGATCCTCTTCACCGAGGAACGCCCAGTAGTCACCGTCAAGCCGCGCCGCGGGGCGGATCAGATCCAGCGCAACTATGAGGGCACGTGGCGCTCCGTGGCCAGCTACCTGACCAAGACTTATGCGGAGACGAAGTCGGACACACTTCGCGCGCGCGTCTTGAGCTTTATGGAAACCCGCCGCTGCGATACCTGTCAGGGGCGCCGGCTAACGGTCAAGGCGCTCAAGGTTACCTATGCCGGGCTGCCGATCGACCGTTTCAATGCCCTCCCGCTCAGCGAAGCCTTCGAGCTCCTCAAAGCCCAAAAGCCGCAACCGAATGACGCGGAAGATCTGCTGCTTAAAGCGCTTCTCCCCGCCTTTGAATCGGCCCTGGAACTCGGCCTTGGGCACCTTAGCTTGGATAGGCCGACGGAGACGCTCTCCGGCGGTGAGGTCCAACGCCTGCGCCTGGCTGCGCAGCTGCGCTCCGGGCTCTATGGCGTGACCTATGTCCTGGATGAGCCGTCGGCGGGCCTGCACCCAGTGGAGAGGGGCGCGGTGCTCGACATGTGCCGGCGCTTCATCGCGGAGGGTAACTCAGTGCTGCTGGTGGAGCACGACATGGAGCTAGTTAAGCACGCCGATTGGATCGTGGACGTCGGCCCGCTCGCCGGTGAGCGCGGCGGCCAGGTGGTGTATTCGGGCCCTGTTGCCGATTACATAGAGGCGGCGGACTCTGCAGATACTCCCACCGCGCGTGCCTTGGCGCGCCCGCGCCCCACGCCCAAGGTCGAAGCGCGATCGGCGCACGGTGATATCGCGCTGCGCCGGGTGCACTCGCACACCATCGATGGCCTCAACGTGGACTTCGGACTCGGCCAGTTTACGGCCATTACTGGGCTTTCGGGTTCCGGCAAATCCACGTTGCTGGCCGCACTCCATGACATGCTCACGGGCCCGGAGTGCCCGGAGCAGGTCAAGCGCGTGGTCTCCATTACCCAAAAGCCAATCGGCCGAACCCCGCGCTCCACGGTGGCGACGTACACCAACCTCTTCGACAACGTGCGCAAGCTCTTCGCCGCCACCCCGGAAGCCAAGAAGAAGAAATGGACGGTTTCGCGCTTTTCCTACAATGTCAAACAAGGCCAGTGCCATACCTGCGGCGGCGCCGGCCAGATTGAAGTCGAGCTGGTCTTCCTACCCGGCTCCTATACCCAGTGCCCAGACTGCCAGGGGCAGCGCTATAACGATGACACCTTGTCTATCCGCTGGCAGGGCAGGACCATCGCTGACGTCCTGGACCTTACGGTGGAAGAAGCGCTAGAGGTCTTTACAGATGAAGCACCGATCCTCCACGCGCTGCAAACCTTGGAGGCGGTAGGTCTGGGTTACCTGCGCTTAGGCCAGGGCGCTCCGGAGCTTTCCGGCGGTGAGGCCCAGCGCATCAAGCTCGCCACGGAACTGCAGCGCTCCCGCAACTCGCGCCGGGGCCATACCGTCTACCTATTGGATGAGCCCACCGTAGGCCTGCACCCGGCCGATATCGACCTGCTCATCGCTGAGCTGCACTCGCTGGTGGAGGCCTCCCACACCGTCGTGGTGGCAGACCATGACCGCCATCTCATCGCCGGCGCGGACCGGGTCATTGAGATGGGCCCGGGCTCCGGTGCGGAGGGCGGAAAGATTGTGGCGGATGGCACGCCGGGCGAGGTCGCCGCGGGACTAACCCCCACCGGCCGGGTGCTAAGTGGCAAGGGTGCACGATAAGGTAAATCCCATGACCCACAACAACGGTGACAACGAGACGCGGCAGTTCGGCCGCGTCACCGGTGAGAACGAAACCCGCCAGTTCGGCGCGCCGCAGCAGCAGCCGCCGCAGCGCCCCCAGCAGCACTTCCCGGAGCCCGGCTCCCAGGGCACGCAGTCCTTTGGCCAGCCCTATCAGCAGGGCTATGACCAGGATTATCAGCAGCCGCAGTACGACCCAGTCCCGTCGAGCTACCAGGTGGAGCAACCGAAGAAGGGCGGGGGAGCACTGGCCTATGTCTTCGCTGCTATTGCCGCCATCGCCGTCGTTATAGCCGGCGTGTTGTTCTTCCTGTGGCGCGGTGCGGCAGCGGATGCCGAAAAGCCCGCCCCGGAGCCGGTCACCGAGACCGTGACCACCGAGGTTCCCACCACGGTGACCACCACCAAGGACTCGCCGCGGGATAACCTTCCCACCGACATCCCCACGGAGATCGCACCGGAGATTCCAACGGATCTGCCGCCGGAGATCCAGGATCAACTGGACCAGGGTGAATCCGATCTGGATGGATTGCTCAATGATCTCTTCGAGCAACTAGATTCGGGCAACGGCGAACCCGGTGCGGGCGGTGCAGACAATGCCTAATACTGAGCCGCATGCTGAGAACTCTATAGTCTCACAGCCGGAGTCGATGCAGCTGGCCGAAGCTCTGGCAGCCCAGCTTTCGCGTCACCTGACTGACGTCGTCCTCTGCCCAGGCTCGCGCAATGCGCCGTTGTCTTTGGCCCTGCTTGCGCGCAGCGATATTCGCGTGCATACCCGCATTGATGAGCGCTCGGCCGCATTCGCCGCCTTAGGTTTGGCCCGCGTCCAGCGCAGGCACGTCGGCATCGTCATGACCTCCGGCACCGCGGTGGCCAATACGCTGCCTGCGATGGTGGAGGCGCACTATTCGCACACCCCGCTGGCGGTGATCAGCGCGGACCGCCCGGCCCGTTTGGTGGGCACGGGCGCGTCCCAGACCATCGAGCAGCCCGGCATCTTCGGCGTGTATGCGGAGACCACCCAGGTGGAGAGCACGAGTGATATCCCGCTTATCGCGGAGCGCTTTTTGAATGACCGCCAGGTGCACATCAACGTGGCTCTCGATGCCCCGCTGGTAGGCGAAGAGCTGCCCAGCACCCCGACGGATTACACGCAGCACCGCGCGCACACCCCGCGCTGGTCCAATCACGGCGAGGTGGCCGTCGATCTCAGCCGCAACACGCTCGTCATCGCGGGCGATGAGGCCTGGGAGGTCGAGGGGCTGGAGGACGTCCCCACCATTGCCGAGCCCACTGCACCCGCGCCCTATCACCCGGTGCACCCGGCCGCGGCGCACCTCTTCCGCCGCGCCCAAGTCTCCGCCAATGATTACGTGGTCAACACCAAGGTGGAACAGGTTATCGTCGTGGGCCATCCCACCCTGCACCGCGGCGTCCTGGCGTTGCTCAGTGATCCCGATATCGACCTCATCTGCCTGTCCCGCACGGAGGATTTCACCAACCCGCGCGGTGCGGCTGCGCAGTTGGGCACCACCGTCAAGACCAGCGGCGAGCCCACGCGCGAATGGATGAAGATCTGCGAAGGCGCCGCACAGATGGCGGCCGAGGGTGTACGCGAGGTCCTCGCGGAGGCCACAGGCGAGGACGCCACCAAGCCCGAGATCGGCTTTACCGGACTCCACGTCGCCGCCGCGGTGGGGGACACCCTCGCCGTCGGCGACACCCTCGTGCTCGGAGCCTCTAACGCGGTGCGGGATGCCTCCTTCATCGGTCTGCCTTTCGACGGCGTGGAAACCTACTCGCCGCGCGGGGCCGCCGGCATCGACGGCACCGTCGCGCAGGCCATCGGTATCGCGCTGGCCACCCAGTCCCGCGAGGCCGACGCACCCCGCGCCCCACGCACCGTGGCGCTCATGGGGGATGTCACCTTCCTGCACGACGCCACCTCGCTCATCCTCCCCGAGGACAACCCGCGCCCGGAGAACCTCACCATCGTCGTCTCAAACGACGACGGCGGCGGCATCTTCGAGGTGCTTGAACAAGGCCGCGAGCCCCTGCGCCCCTCCTTCGAGAAGGCTTTTGGGACGCCGCATGGGGTGGGCGTCGCCAAGCTGGCAGAAGCCTGCGGTGCTGAGCACCGCGAGGTGAGCTCGGCGCAGGAGCTGCTCGATGTTCTCGCAGAGCTCAAGGAATACTCCACCGGCATCACCGTCGTGGAGGCGCATACCACCCGGTCCTCACGCCGCGCGCTGCAGGAGGCTCTGAACGCCAAGGTGGGTCAGTAAATGCCGCGGCGCCGGGTGCGCCAGCTGATCCTGGTGCTCTATGCCGCAGCACTAGTCGGCATGGCGGGGATGGTCATCGGTCCTTTTCTCAATGACCGCACCATCGGCGCCAACCCCGGGCGCGCCCTGGCCACGGTGACGGATGTTGGCACCCTGCGTACCTTCGTGGACTTCCAGGACTCCGAGGGGATCTACCACACCCCGCCCACCGGCCTGCTCTATCCCACTGGGCTGGGAGAAGGCCAGCAGGTGTGGGTGCTCTACGCCAAGACAAACCCGGACCTGGTCAAGGTAGAAGGCCGAGAATGGACACTATCGATCATCCCGGCGCTGTCCTCTGCGGCCGTGGCCACCCTGATCGCCGGCGCGTTGTGGTGGGGGAGCGGGAAAATTAACCGGAATTTAGCACGTGCGTTACCAACCGAGCACCCAGGAAAGGAATGATGGGGCGCATGCGTGTAGCCATCGTCGCGGAATCCTTCTTGCCTAACGTCAACGGAGTGACCAACTCCGTGCTGCGTGTCCTCGAACACCTCCACGAGCACGGCCACGAGGCCATCGTCATCGCCCCCGGTGCCCGGGATGGGCAGGAGGAAATCCCCGACTACCTCGGGTTCACCATCGTGCGCGTGCCCACCGTGCGCGTGCCGCTGGTGGATTCGCTCCCGGTCGGCGTTCCTACTTCTGCTGTGGACGAGGCGCTGCGGGAGTTCAAACCGGACATCATCCACCTGGCCAGCCCCTTCGTTCTCGGAGCTGCGGGCGCATTCTCTGCACGTCAGCTGCGCATTCCGGCCGTGGCGCTGTACCAGACGGACGTTGCCGGTTTCGCCACCAAGTACCACGCCTCCGCGCTGGCCTATGGGGTGTGGGAGTGGCTGCGCACCATCCATAACGCCTGCCAGATGACTCTCGCGCCCTCTTCACTCACCATCGCAGACTTGGAGAAACACCACATCAAGAACGTGCGCCACTGGGGCCGCGGCGTGGACTCGGAGCGCTTCCACCCCTCGAAGCGCTCGGCGGCGCTGCGCCGCGAGTGGGAGCCCACGGGGAAGAAGAAGATCGTCGGCTTCGTCGGCCGCCTGGCCGCAGAGAAGGGAGTGCACCGCCTGTCCGCGCTTAACGGACGCGAGGACATCCAACTCGTCATCGTTGGTGATGGCCCCGAGCGCCCGCTGCTGGAGGCCCAGCTGCCGGACGCGGTGTTCACCGGCGCGCTGGGCGGCGAGGAGCTGGCCGCGGCCTATGCCTCCCTGGACATCTTCGTCCACGCCGGCGAGTTCGAGACCTTCTGCCAGGCCATCCAGGAGGCGCAGGCCTCGGGCGTGCCCACCATCGGCCCGCGCGCGGGCGGCCCGGTGGACCTCATTGAGGAAGGCTATAACGGGCTGCTTCTCGACGTCTCCACGTTCGTCGAGGACCTCCCCAACGCCGTCGATGCGCTGCTCAACCCGGAGATCCACGAAGAGCTGCGGGAGAACGCCCGGCAGTCGATTTCTTCCAAGACGTGGCCGGCTCTGTGCGAGCAACTGCTGGGCTATTACGAGGAAGTTTTGGAGAATGTCCGCGAGGTGCCGCTGACCATTTTGGGCCAGCGTCCGGAGCTGCCGCGCTGGGCCGCTCGCGCCCTGGGGGCGCGCGTGGCCTAGACTAGGCGCTTGTGTCTAAGGCAGATCTGGATAAGAAGCCCTTCGATGTTGCGCGCATGTTTGACGCGGTGGGCAAGAAGTACGACATCACCAACACGGTGCTGTCCTTTGGTCAGGACGCGCGCTGGCGCCGTCTGACGCGCGAGCGGCTCAACTTGAAGCCGGGGGAGAAGGTCCTCGACCTGGCTGCCGGAACGGCTATTTCCACGGAGGAGCTGTCCAAGTCCGGCGCGTGGTGCGTGGCCTGTGATTTTTCACTCGGCATGCTCGCGGCTGGCGCGGAGCGCGATGTGCCCAAGGTGGCCGGCGATGGAATGCGCCTGCCTTTTGCGGATAACACCTTCGATGCGGTGACCATCTCCTATGGTCTGCGCAATATCCACGACTTTGAGCTGGGCCTGCGGGAGATGGCGCGCGTGACCAAGCCCGGTGGGCGCCTGGCTGTGGCGGAGTTTTCTAAGCCAGTCATCCCGGTCTTCGGCACCGTCTACAAGGAGTACCTGACCCGCCTGCTGCCGCCGATTGCCAAGGTGGTCTCCTCCAACCCGGAGGCCTATATCTACCTCGCAGAATCCATCCGCGCGTGGCCGGAGCAGCACGAGCTAGCCGCCGCCATCAACCGCAACGGCTGGGAACAGGCGGGCTGGCGCAACCTGACGTGTGGCATCGTGGCGTTGCACTCCGCGGTGAAGCCGGCCTAAAGGCCTTAGGCCCAAAGGGGAGTATCGCGGCGCAGCGTGGAGACCGCCCCGCCCGCCAGCCGCCAGGCGCGGGCAAGCAGGTCCTTGTCCTCGTCGGTGATGAGGTTGCCCATGAGGCGTGCGGCGGCCGGCATGAGCATGCGGCCGATGGGGCCGCGCATGGCCACAGGTCCGGCCAGCGGCAGGAATTGTGGGTAGGTCAGCAGGCGCGCGGCGGTGCGGGCAAGTAGGAAGGCCTCGCCATACTCGGCGCGCAGCCGGTCTGGCCACGCCAAGGTGAGGTCCTTGGTGCCGAGCATCTCCACGGCGAGTGCTGCCGTTTCCAGGCCATAGTCGATGCCCTCGCCGTTCAGCGGATTTACGCAGGCCGCAGCGTCACCGATGAGCATCCAATTGGCGCCGGCCACCCCGGACACCGCGCCACCCATGGGCAGCATCGCCGAGGTGACGTTGCGCAGCTCGCCCAAGCCCCACTCCGAACGCTGCTGCTCAGCGTAGAAATCAAGCGCCTTCTTGGTGTTGAGACGAGCCGGGCGGGCGGCGGTGGACAGCGCACCCAAACCGATGTTGACCCCCTGTCCCAGCGGGAAGATCCAGCCATATCCGGGTTGTACGACCCCCTCGGGGTCCTTGAGCTCCACGTGGGAGTGCATCCACTCCTCGCCGTCGTGGGGCGAATCGGTGTAGGCGCGCGCGGCGATGCCGTAGACCTCCTCGCGGTGCCAGGTGCGGCCCAGCTGCTTGCCAAAGGTCGAGCGCACGCCATCGGCCACGATGACCCACCGCGCGCGCACGCGGCGCTTGCCCACGGAGAACTCCACCAGCCGGTTGCCCTCGAGCTGCGGGGCCGTTGCTGAGCCGGTGAGAAGCTGTGCGCCGGCTTCTTGGGCGGCCTCAACGAGCAGCGCATCGAATTCATAGCGAGGTAGAGCCGTTCCCACCTGCGAGGGGTAGGTCTCAGGCCACGGGGCGGTTACGGTGCCGCCAAAGCCGTGCAGCTTGAGCCCGCGGTTGCGGTAGGAGGCGTTGACCTCGATGCCGAGGAGCTCCAACTGGTGCATGGCGCGAGGGGTCAGCCCATCGCCGCAGGTCTTGTCGCGGGGGAAGGGGGAGGCGTCGACAAGCAGCGTGTCATGGCCAGCGCGCGCGGCGTGGATAGCGGCGGCAGCGCCGGCGGGCCCGGCACCGACGATGGCGACGTCAACAAGGGTGGAATCGATCTGCTCCGACATGGGGACTATCATTGCACGGGATAGTGGCCACAAGTGTGTTGAGGGCCGTGCCATGGGCTACGGTAGGTAAACACTAGGATTTTTGAGCTTAAAGGAACACGTTTAATGTCACACGGCCAAACTCACGCCAAGCACGTGGACTTGGGGGATGCGCAGCTCACCGAGCGTATCAACGCCGGGATGGCTGCTGTAGAGGACCTGCTGAATACGGAGCTCGACCGCGGGCAGGACTTCATCAAAGACAAGGTGCGCCACCTCTCCCTGGCTGGGGGCAAGCGTTTCCGCCCGATGATGGCGTTGCTGGCTTCCGAGTTTGGTGAACGCTCGCAATCGCCTGAGGTGATTAAGGCGGCAACCGTGGTGGAAATGGTCCACGTGGCCACGCTCTATCACGACGATGTCATGGATGAAGCGGAGCGCCGCCGCGGCGTGGATTCTGCAAATTTCCGCTGGACTAACTCGGTGGCGATTTTGGCGGGCGATGCCCTCTTGGCGCACGCTTCGCGGCTGATGAGCCAGCTGGATACTCACACTGTGGAGCACTTCGCGGAGACCT
Organism: Corynebacterium sp. HMSC068H04; assembly: GCF_001811255.1. NCBI lineage: Bacteria > Bacillati > Actinomycetota > Actinomycetes > Mycobacteriales > Corynebacteriaceae > Corynebacterium > Corynebacterium sp. HMSC068H04. Next base: position 23,303 of record NZ_KV804026.1, on the reverse strand, counting down.
TCGAGGAGCTCGTCACCGGCCAGATGCGCGAAACCATCGGTGCCGGCGAAGCTAACGCCGTGGAGCATTACACGGCGGTCATCCGGGAAAAGACCGCGGTGCTCATCGCCTCCGCCGGCTATCTGGGTGCTTACCACGCTGGCGCCGGCCCGGAGCAGTGCGAGGCGCTGCGACAGATCGGTGCGGCCGTGGGCATGATTTTCCAGATCGTCGACGATATCATCGACATCTTCTCCGATCCCGAGGAGTCGGGGAAGACCCCGGGCACGGACCTGCGCGAGGGCGTGTTCACCCTGCCAGTGCTCTATGCCCTGGAGGAGGAGGGTGAGGTCGGCGACGAGCTCCGTGCCCTCCTGACGGGCCCGCTGACCGATGACGCCTCCGTGAAGCGCGCCATCGACCTGCTGTGGAAGTCCGGCGGCCGGGACAAGGCGCTTGCCGACGTCAACGCGTACCTGCGCGTGGTCGAAGACCAGCTTTCCCTGCTGCCCGAATGCACGGCTAGTGAAGCCCTGCGCCAGTTGGCGGACTACACGGTCCAGCGCGTGGGCTAATAGGTGCTCCTGCCAGGCGATTTGCATGTCGGGCGGGACTTCGTAGTAAAGTACATAACCGCACTCAAGAGTGCATGCCAGGTTGCCCGAGCGGCCAAAGGGAGCGGACTGTAAATCCGCCGGCATTGCCTTCAGAAGTTCGAATCTTCTACCTGGCACAGAATGAATCCCGCAGACGCAAAGATGTGTCTGCGGGATTTTTCGATCCCCGGCCCGGCCGCGGCATAAGGCTAAGGGAGGGTTAAGGGTCATTTCGATCAAATAAGGGGCCCGAGCATCGAGAAATTGGGACGCTATTTGATCGAAATGTCGCTCCGTCGATTGAACGGTCGTGTACCCGGCTTAGTTGTCGTCTGCTCGGCACGGTGGTTGTTTTGGTGCGTTCTTGGGGCGCTTAAAAGCCCTAAAAATACGTCCCATCCTGGCGATTTGTGTTGTTTAAGCGTTTCGGGTTAATCTTTTCAAGGCTTCAACGAGAGCACAGCGGATGAAAGTCCGTTACTCAAAGAGGCTGTGCCCCCTTAGCTCAGTCGGCAGAGCGTTTCCATGGTAAGGAAAAGGTCGACAGTTCGATTCTGTCAGGGGGCTCCATTCATGTTTCTGGAAGGTCCCAGAAGGTGAATATGGCGGTGTAGCTCAGTGGTAGAGCAAGCGACTCATAATCGCTGTGTCGCGAGTTCAATTCTCGCCATCGCTACCGGGAAAGAAAAGCGCCCGCACACGGGCGCTTTTTCATTACCGACTCCCAGCCTTATACGGCACGTGGTTTCCATGGGGAATCATCGTTCTGGTAGGGTTGTGCGTTGTCCCAAAAGGGCACGCAAAGGGGCGTGGCGCAATTGGTAGCGCAACGGTCTCCAAAACCGTAGGTTGCAGGTTCGAGTCCTGTCGCCCCTGCCACATCACTTCAAGGAGGGAATCGCCGTGAGCGATGAAAAGCAGCCGAGCACCGGGGCTCCGCGCCCAACCGGCAAGCGTCAGCTCTCTGGCGCAGCGACCACCTCTACCGATTCCTACACCGACAAGCGCGTCGTACGCGTCGAGGACAAGAAGGAAGATTCCTTCGGCGGTTCCGTCGGGTCCTTCCCGGGCGAGGTTGTCTCTGAGATGAAGAAGGTCGTCTGGCCTACCGGCAAGGAAATGCTGCAGTACGTCCTCGTGACCTTCGCCTTCCTCATCGTCCTCACCGCCTTGGTGTGGGGCGTAGACACGCTGACCGGCCTCGGAGTTGAAGCAATCCTCGCGCCTTAGTAAACTAATTTCATACTTTCATCCCGCCGCCTTCCCGCTAGCTCGACTAGGGGAAACGGCGGGATACTTTTTGCCCTAGTCCCGCCGGGTAACCTGGTTGGGGACTAGAAGAATGAACACAATTTTGGAGTAGCAGACAATGAGCGAAGAAAACACCGGCACCTCCCTCGAACAGGCCATGATTGATAACGTCCAGGAACAGGCCGCGGAAGCGGTCGAGGCTACTGAGGAAACCCAGCAGCCGCAGGAGGAGCTTTCTGCCGAGGAGAAGGAAGCCGCCGAGAAGGAAGCTGCTACCAAGGCCGCGGAGGCCGCCCTCGGCGGCGGCTCGGACGAGGCTGAGGCTGAGGGAGCGGGGGAGGCGTCGCCAAGCGCTGAAGCAGACGCCGCTGCCGCCGACGCCGAGTACAAGACCCGCCTGCGCGCTTTCACCCGCGAACTGAAGAAGCAGCCGGGCAAGTGGTACATCATCCAGTGCTACTCCGGCTACGAGAACAAGGTGAAGACCAACCTGGATATGCGCGCCCAGACCCTTGAGGTGGAGGATTCCATCTTTGAGGTCGTCGTGCCGGTCGAGCAGGTTCTGGAGAAGAAGGACGGCAAGAAGAAGGTTGTTAAGCGCAAGCTGCTTCCGGGCTACGTGCTGGTGCGCATGGAGCTTAACGACGCCGCCTGGTCTGTCGTCCGCGATACCCCGGGTGTGACCTCCTTCGTGGGCAACGAGGGCAACGCTACCCCGGTGAAGATCCGCGACGTGGCCAAGTTCCTCATGCCGAATGACACGACGGTTTCCCCGGAGGCCTCCGCCGCCGACTCCGAGGGCGAGCAGGTTGTTGCCATGCCGGAGAAGGAGGCCGCGAAGGCTTATGCTCACGACTTCGAGGTGGGCGAGGCCGTTACCATCCTGTCCGGCCCGCTGGCTTCCGTATCTGCCACCATCTCCGAGATCGATCCGGAGACCGGCAAGATGCAGGGCCTAGTGTCCATCTTCGGCCGCGAGACCCCGGTGGAGCTTTCCCCGACGGAAATCGAGCGCATCTCCTAAAAAGCGATTTTGAGCTGGGCGCACGGTGTTCTAAACTTGAACGCCGTGCGCTTTTGCGCATCTTGAAACGTTCATCCTCCGGTGGCCCACAATGCGTGAGCATCCGGACGGGGCGCTGTTATTCATCGTGGCGGCACTCCGGTACCACAGGAAAGAGGTAATTCGATGGCTCCCAAGAAGAAGGTCACTGGCCTGATCAAGCTCCAGATCGAGGCAGGCGCTGCTAACCCGGCTCCGCCGGTCGGCCCGGCACTCGGTGCCCACGGCGTCAACATCATGGAGTTCTGCAAGGCCTACAACGCTGCGACCGAGTCCCAGCGCGGCAACGTCGTGCCGGTGGAGATCACCGTGTACGAGGACCGCTCCTTCGACTTCAAGCTGAAGACCCCGCCGGCAGCGAAGCTCCTGCTCAAGGCCGCTGGCATCAAGAAGGGCTCCGGCGTTCCGCACACCGACAAGGTTGGCTCCGTGACCTGGGACCAGTGCAAGGAGATTGCACAGACCAAGTTCGAGGACCTCAACGCTCGTGACATCGAGAACGGCGCCCGCATCATCGCTGGTACCGCTCGCTCCATGGGCATCACCGTTGACGGTATCCCGGCTAAGTAATAATTCGATTTAATGCGCGATACGTAGCGATACGTTCTGTATCGCGCGTGGCAGGGCCAGCTTCGGCCCGCTAACACCACATCAATCCAAGAAAAGGAATTGCACTTATGAGCACCAAGTCCAAGGCATACAAGGCTGCTGCTGAGCTGGTAGACCGCTCCCGCCAGTACCGTCCGATCGAGGCCGCCAAGCTGGCCAAGGAGACCTCCTCCAAGAACTTCGACGCTACTGTTGACGTAGTCTTCCGCCTCGGCGTTGACCCGCGCAAGGCTGATCAGCTGGTACGCGGCACCGTTTCCCTGCCGCACGGCACCGGTAAGGATGTTCGCGTGGCCGTCTTCGCCGAGGGCGACAAGGCTGAGGCCGCTAAGGCTGCTGGCGCCGACATCGTGGGCACCGAAGAGCTGATCGCTGCCATCAACGAGGGCAACATCGACTTCGACGTTGCTATCGCCACCCCGGATCAGATGGCCAAGGTTGGCCGCGTTGCCCGCGTCCTGGGCCCGCGTGGTCTCATGCCGAACCCGAAGACCGGCACCGTGACCGCTGACGTGACCAAGGCTGTGGCCGACGTCAAGGGCGGTAAGATCTCCTTCCGCGTGGACAAGGCTTCCAACCTGCACGCCATCATCGGCAAGGCTTCCTTCGACGCTGAGAAGCTGGCTGAGAACTACGGCGCGCTGTACGACGAGATCCTGCGTCTGAAGCCGTCCTCCGCTAAGGGCATCTACGCCAAGAAGATCACCATCTCCACCACCTCCGGCCCGGGCATCCCGGTCGACGCTTCCGTGGAGAAGAACTACACCGACTAATTGATGTCTGTGTTAACGGCGTAAAGGTCCCGGCTCATTCACGAGCCGGGATTTTTTTATTGCCATTTTCCTTGCGTGTCGAATTATTTGTACAGGTCAGAGGGCTAAAAACCACTGACAGGTAAAACACAGGCAGGTTCGATGGGCTTTCAAGGAATGTATCGCATAATAATCCTTGTGCGTTTGAGAGAGGCGCATGAGAGATAGAGAGAACACCCTGAGTCTTGCAGGGCGGGCGGCGTGAGAAACCGCCTGATAGTCAAGACCCCTTGCAACGCGGGTTCCGGAATTATCCGGGGCCCGCGTTGTGCTGTGTGTGCCCCAAGCCAGGTGCTCCCTGCTTGGATTCGGGACATGGGCTTGAGCGGAGATGCATCAGGCCTGGGGCAAACGCGGGCGCTGGATGTAGATGGTTCTAGTCACAAGGTTCTCTTGGGGGCAAACAAACCATCTGGGGGAGCGAAGAAGGTTCGTTTGGGGGCAAGTGAACCTTCTGACTGAAACCTCTTGACGGGAACCTTCTGATGGGAACCATGTGGAAGCGCACCGAGGCCCACTGCCGGTTAAAGGATTAGATGCGTGCGAAGGAATTACGGCCGCGGCTTGCCGTTCATCCAGTACACGGACCAAATGACGTCCTCGCGCGGCACTCCCCAGTCGTGCACCGCCAAAGAGCGCACTTCTTTGGCCAGGTCCCCTTCGCCGGATACCCACACTGAATCCGGCGCTGTGTCCGCAGAGAAACGAGAACTAAGAAGCTGAACGGCGTGGGCGCTGTGTTCCTCGTGCGGGGCGGCGACCATGGTGAGTGAACGAACCTGGCCGCGCCAGGTCTTCTCAAAGCCGTCCTCGATTTCGGAGTCGTCTGCAATTAGTGCAACGACGTCGATGCCACTCAAGGTTTCCGGGAAGGAGGCTTCGTAGTGCTCCAGGATGTGCCACAGTGCGGGGAGAGCGGAGGCGTCCGCGAGCAACAGCTGTGATTTCTTGGGTGCTTGCCACCGTGCTTGCCCGGTATAGATTCCGGCGGTATCCCCGGGTTGGGCCTTGCGGATCCACCGCGAGCCCGGGCCATTATCGCCATGGGTCACCACATCGACATCGATGGTGCAGGCCTCGTGGTTGAGCCTGCGAATTGTGTACCACCGCAACGCCGGGCGAACGTCGTCAGGCAAGCCAGTGACGGCGGCGCGCACATTGGCATCCTCAACTGGGAAGGGCGAAAACTCCTGCCCGTCCTGGGGCATGAGGAGCCCAAAATACTCATCAGGCCCGGCGAGGGGGTAGGAGCCGAAGGCGGGCGAGTGAAAAGTAAGGCGGTGCAGTCGCGGCTTGAGGCGGGTATTCCCGGCGAGGGTAACGGGGAATAAGCGGTGATGCGTCAAAGGAATTGTTCCTAGGTATAAGGGAAATTTGAATCCATCATAAAGCAGAGGTTAGGCTTGCCTCAAATAGATTAGGGGTGTGACGGCTTGTGTGCTCGTTCCCATCGAAGGAAAGGTTGATTCCATGGTTGCTATCCACCGGCGTGCGAAAGCCGTGCTCGCGATTGTCTCGGCGGCAGCGATTGCTCTGACAGGGTGCTCGCGCGGAAGCGGTGAGGACAGTGCGGGTGCAGGCAGCGCTGAGGAGGTGCGGGTTGCCAGCCTGGGGCTTGGCGACGCCGATACTGTCCTCGCGCTCGGAATCACCCCCGTTGCCGTAGCGCCCTGGGGAGCGCAGGGTGATGGTGATCCCTCCGGTGTGGGCCCATGGGCGAAAGAACTTCTGGGAGATGCCCAGCCTGAGGTTATCTATAACACCGCTTCCGGGTTCACGGCCGATGTTCTTGAGCAGGTCACGGCTTCGGACCCCACGCAGATCATTGCTGTCAATCAGGCAGTGGACCAGGAAGCACAGAAATCCCTCGAGGAGATCGCGCCGCTGACCATGAAGCCGGAGGGCTTCGAAGACTGGCAGGTTCCCTGGGAAGAGCAGGTTAAGACCATCGCCTCTGCCGTTGAGAAGGAAGAGGAGGGTGACAAGCTTATTGACAAGGCGCAAGGCGCCTTCGATGAATTCAAGGAATCTCACCCGGAGCTTAACGGCAAACGCGCGGCCATCGTCATGCCCTATGACGGAAAGCTGGGCCTCTACACTTCCGATGATGGCCGCGGTCAATTCATCGAAGACCTTGGCTTTGAGATTCCGCAGGAGCTGGAGGGTGATGGCTCGAGCTTCTTCGTGGACTACGCCCCAGAGAACTACTCCCAGCTCAACAACGTGGACTACCTGTTCGTCTTGGATTACAACGGTGCAGTCGACGAGCTGAAGAAGGATTCGACGTTCCAAGGCCTAGACGTGGTCAAGGATGGCCGCGTCCGCTACCTAGAAACGGATACCGGCAACGCCATGAGCATGCCGAACCCGCTCACCATTCCTTGGGCTGTCGATAAGTTTGAAGAGCAACTCTAAGTGCTCGCATTACCGAGAAACGCCGGGGCCACCCGCGGCGAGCTAGATTCGCGGGGGAGGGGACGCGTGCTCCTCACCAGCGCTCTGGTTGTGGTTTCACTGCTTCTCCTCGCCTGCTCGCTGGTGGTGGGATCGCGGTCCATCGCCTTGTCCGAACTCCTTCCCGCCTTCCTCCATGAAAGCCAGCCGGAGATAGAAAATATCGTGTGGGACTTGCGTATGCCGCGCACCTTCTTGGCGTACTTCGCGGGTGCAGCCATTGCGGTCTCCGGTGTCATCGCCCAGACGTGGACCAAGAACCCCTTGGCCGATCCCGGCTTCATTGGTATCACTGCGGGTGCTTCCTTCCTTGTAGCGCTCGGGACGGCGTTGGGGCTTGCCACCTCGCTGGGGATGCGGACGGCGCTCGCGCTGGTGGGAGCCGGTTTGGCCACGGTAGTGGTTCTGGGAGTTTCCCGGCGGTTTCCTGATTCCCTGACGCTGCTTCTTGTGGGTGCAGGAGTATCGGCTGCCTTAAGTTCTGGCGCCATGCTGATCGGCTTGTATTCCACGGATGTGCTCGACAGCATGCGCCGCTGGACCATCGGCTCCACCTTTGGGCGCGGCCCCGGAGAGGTTGCGATTGCAGCCGGTGGTCTGCTCGTCGGGCTCATCATTGCCGCGAGTGTGGCGCGCCCGCTCGACTTGTTGGCCATGGGTGAGGAATCTTCGGTTGCCTTGGGTAGCTCGCCGGTACTAGCGCGCCGTGGCGCCGCCTTAAGCATCGTTGTCTTGGCCGGATGCGCTACCGCCGCGGCAGGCCCCATCGCTTTCGTGGGATTTGCCGTCCCCCACCTTCTCCGGCGGTGTACAGGGCCGGCGGTTGCCGCCATGATTGCCCCCGCGGCGCTGCTGGGTGGTTGTTCCGTGCTGGCTGCGGATATCTTAGGCCGGCTTATCGCTGGCCCCTCCGAGTTGGAGATGTCCATCGTCCTAGCTTTCGTGGGCGCACCTTTCCTCATCTGGGCCGTGCGCCGAGGGGAGCAGAAGCTATGAGTGATGGGGTGAAGGGGGACGTCGCCAAGCGCCTGCGTTCCCAACAGCGGAAGCGCCAGATATGGATATGGTCAGCCACCTGCTTCTTTGTGCTGGTCGCGGCAGTTTCTTACGTCCTGATGCTCGGACAAGGCCCCGTGGGGCTGAGTCCGGGGCGGGTTCTGGAGATCCTCAACGGTGGTGGGAGCCGAAGCGAAATCCGCGTTGTGTGGGATCTGCGCATGCCCGTAGCGCTAGCAACCCTCATCGTGGGCGCCGCGCTCGGACTGGCGGGGTCGTGGACGCAGTCGATGTCGCGCAATCCGCTGGCCTCCCCCGACATCCTTGGCGTGACCGGTGGGGCTTCGGTGATGGTGGTTATCGGGACGGTGATGTCCCGGCCGCTCCTCGCAGAGGGTGTCTCCGTGTTCTGGTGGCGGGCGGGGCTCGCGCTGCTGGGGGCGGTGTTGGCGGCCATCTTGCTAGTGGCGCTTGGTGGGCTCGGTACGAGCAACCGCATCGTCATCGTCGGCATCGCGCTATCACTGCTCTTTCAAGCCATGGTGGCCTATCTCTTGCGCGCTGCGGAGCTCCTCCGTGCAGCACAGTCCCAGCTGTGGCTGGCGGGAACCACGGGCTTTGTGCGGATGGACGTCATTGTTCCACTTCTCGTAGGACTGGCGCCTTTCGTGTTGCTTGGTTCGTGGCGTGCCCGGGAACTGCCGCTTCTAGCCCATGATGATCTCTCGGCCCTCTCCTTGGGCGTGGACATCACGCGGACGCGCACCGCGCTCCTCATTGCTGCCACCGGAATATGCGCGGTGACCGTATCCGTGGCGGGGCCCATCGGCTTTATCGCGCTGCTGGCCCCACACCTCGGACGCATGATCGCCCGAACCCCTACTCCTTCGCCGGTGGTGTCGTGCGCTGCTGGTGCGGCCCTCTTAAGCGCCTGCGCCGTGGTGGCCGGGGCGCTCCCGATGGACGCGCCGGTGGGTGCTGTGTCCTCAGTGATCGGCGGCACCGCCTTGGTCATCGTGGTGTGGAATGCCGCAAGGCGGAAAGGATGAAAATCATGAACAGTTGCGAGCTGAAGGCCCAAGGCATCCATGCCGGTTATCAAGGTGGGAACGATATTCTCTCCGGGGTTGACCTCGCGGCTCAACCAGGGGAGGTCACCACGCTCATCGGCCCCAATGGCTGCGGGAAATCGACGTTGCTGAAGACCTTGTCGAAGATACTTCGCCCCCGGCAGGGAAGCGTGCGCATCGGTGAGTTGGATGTGCATTCCATGAGCCCGAAGGAAGCGGCGGCCCATGTGGCCTTGCTTCCCCAGCACCCGATGGCGCCGGATGGGCTGCGCGTCGGCGAGCTCGTCGCCCGCGGGCGGTACGCGCACCTTGGGTGGGGAAGGGGACTGTCAGCGCAGGACCACGAGATCATCGCGCAGGCCTGCGTGGAGACTGGCATTACTGACTTCATCGACCGTGACATCGCGGCGCTCTCGGGTGGCCAGCGTCAGCGGGTGTGGCTCGCGTTGGCTTTGGCTCAGGACGCGCCGGTGCTGCTTCTCGACGAGCCCACGACCTTCCTCGATCCCGCCCACGCGATGGGTGTCTTGGAGCTCGTCCGCAAGCAAGCGCGCGCTGGGAAGACGGTCGTCGTCGTGCTGCACGACCTCATGTTGGCTGGGCAGTTCTCAGACACCATGGTGGTCATGAACAACGGCGAGATCATCGCGCGGGGCACGCCGCAGCAGGCGTTGACGAAAGAGGTCCTGGCGGCGGCCTATGGCATCGATGTGGACATCTGGGAGGATCCTCGCAGCGATGCCCCCGTCATCGTTCCGCGCGGTGTGCTCAAGAACTAAAGGGCACTAAGGCAAAGCCCCAGGACCGCGATTTGGAGTTGGCCCGTGCGGGCTGTAGAGTACCTAGCGAAGTTTGAACGGCCCCGAAGTGGTCGAGTCAAGGTTCACCGAAGACCGTCGGTCATCCGGAATATCGGATCGAAGGTTCCTCGCTCTAGAGGGCGGCCCACGCAGGAGACACTTTGCGAATTACCGCGGATTTCCGCGCGCGCCCTGTGCTCTTGCACGGGGCTTTTGTTATTTCGGTTGTCGTTAACGACAACCGAGGTGGGAAAGGTCCCGGCGGAAAACACAAGAGATGTTTCGAAAGGAGGCGTAGTAGAAAATGGCAAACCCGAAGAACACCGCAGACCTGGCAAAGCTGAAGGAGAAGCTCGAAGGCGCTAACTCCATCGTGCTCACCGAGTACCGTGGCCTGACCGTGGGTCAGCTCCAGGAGCTGCGTAACAACCTCGGCTTTGACGTTGAGTACTCCGTCGCCAAGAACACCCTTTTCAAGATCGCTGCCAACGAAGCTGGCATCGAGGGTCTTGACGAGCAGCTGACTGGCCCGACCGCTATTGCGTTCATCAAGGGCGAGGCAGTGGATGCTGCGAAGGTCATCACCAAGTTTGCTGATGACAACAAGGCACTCGTTATCAAGGGTGGCTACATGGACGGCGACGCTCTGTCTGCCGACCAGGTTGAGGCCATCGCCAAGCTGGACAACCGCGAGACCACTCTCGCAAAGCTGGCTGGCGCCATGAAGGGTTCTATGGCAAAGGCTGCCGCCGTATTCAACGCTCCTGCAACCAAGATGGTCCGCACCGCTGCGGCCCTGCAGGACAAGAAGGCTGCGGAAGCTTAAGACGCCAACTAAAGGCGCACAACTTAAACACACACACTTTTCTGGCCGCCTAGGGTGGCCAGGCACAATGAGAAAGGATGCCAATCATGGCTAAGCTCACCAAGGACGAGCTTATTGAAGCTTTCAAGGAAATGACCCTCATCGAGCTCTCCGAGTTCGTTAAGGAATTCGAGGAGGTCTTCGACGTTGAGGCCGCTGCTCCGGTTGCTGCCGTTGCTGCTGGTGCCCCGGCTGCCGGCGGTGCTGCTGAGGAAGAGAAGACCGAGTTCGACGTCGTTCTGACCGACGCTGGCGCTAAGAAGATCGGCGTTATTAAGGCTGTCCGCGAGATCGTCTCCGGCCTGGGCCTGAAGGAAGCTAAGGAGCTCGTTGAGTCCGCTCCGAAGGCTATCCTCGAGGGTGCTTCCAAGGACGACGCTGAGGCTGCTAAGGCTAAGCTCGAAGAGGCTGGCGCTTCCGTCGAGCTCAAGTAATTCACCTGAATTACTCAGCTTTCCCGCGCGGCACTCTCGCTGCGCGCCAACAACCCCGTTCCGCTTTTACGCGGTGCGGGGTTGTTCCCGTTTTGATGGGTCCCCCGGATTCTAAGGATTGCGTGTCAGATCTTGACACTAGGGTCAAAAGGAGACACTATTGGGGTGTGCAGTTTCGGCGTAGAAGTCTCGAGCGGTTCCATCAGGATGGTGTGCCGCCGCGATATATTCCATCGGAATTGCGTTCAGTAGTGCGCCGCAAGTTACTTATGATTGGGCGGTCTGTAAATGTCACGGACCTTCGGATTCCACCAGCAAACCGGTTGGAGCGGCTCAAGGGTGACCTTGAGGGCTACTACTCAATTCGCGTCAACTCGCAGTGGCGCATCATATTCAAGTGGACACCCGAAGGAGCTGTTGACGTTGACTTTATCGACTACCACTGAAGCACGCGCTCATGTTGATGTTGTTCCCGTTCCGCATCCCGGAGAGATCCTTCTCCTAGAATTCCTCAAACCCTGCGGAATAACCCAGTATCGCCTGGCCAGTGACATTGGCACTACCCGTTCCCAAGTTTCCAAAATTACCCGCGGGGCGCTCGGTATCAGTGCCGATATGGCTTTGCGTTTGTCGGCTTACTTTGGGAATTCCGCGGAGTTCTGGCTCGGACTCCAAGAGGAATACGATCTGTGGAAAGCTCGCCAGACTACGGACACCAGCGCCATCGTTCCGTGGAATCACAAAGAAGAATCTGCTTCTCGTTCATAGGATTCGCTCAATCGTGCTCACCTCGGGGTTGGTGCACCCGCACCGTAGCTGCACAAAACTGAAACGCACCCTCCGGGGAAATGTGTTTTGAACAAACGAATCGGTAGGATAAGCCACCATGCTGCCCAAGTCCCGCATCTTCTCCGTCCTCCTGCTCGGCCTCGGCGTTGCGCTGATCGCTGCCGGCCTGGCGGCGTCGAGCTTCTTGAGCTTTAGCCCGCGCTTGCCGCTGGATATCAAGAACACCACGTGGACGATGCAGGATGACAGCGCCACCGCGCAGGCGCTGTCCGCAGAGGGCGTTACGCAGTACGAGGGGCCGATGACCTATCAGCTCAACCTGGACATCCAGGATCCAGCGGACAAGGACACCGCAACGCTGCGAGTGGGGGAGTCCGCCATCCGCGGCGGCACGGGCAACGTGGAGGACTTGAGCTTTGCCCGTGTATGGAACTACCCCGTCGATCGCCTCAGCGGTGAGGCCACGGGCCCGGCGGCGCTCTCCCACACTATGGGCTCGCCCACGGCGGAAGTTCCCGTCGAGGTCTACTGGCTGAAGCTGCCCGCCAATGCTGAGCAGACCACCTACCCGGTTTTCGACCCGGTGCTGCGCAAGGCGGCCGACGCCGTCTTCGAGGAATCCCTCGACATCGACGGCCGCACGGTCTACCGCTACCACCAAGAAGTGGAGCCGACCAACGTGGCTACCCTCTATGCCGGCAACACGACCACCACGCTGAGCAATGAAGACGGCTCCACCGAGCAGGGCTACCTCTTCCACGCCGCAACCCGCGACCTCTTCGTGGACCAGGCCACCGGACTCGTCGTGGGTATGGACGTCGATATCAAGGACTATTGGGCAGACCGCGAGGGCAACGAGCGCGAGGTGCAGTTCGCCTTCAACGGTGCGACCGATGAGGAATCCCGAGCGGAGCTGCTCCAGCAAGCTGAGTGCTTCCCGCGGAGTGCTGTGGGGCAGTGGGTGCGCTGGGGTGGCCTCGGCATTGGTGCGCTTCTGGTGCTGCTTGGGGCGCTGGGCGCTTTTCGCCGCCCCACCAACCGCCACTCCCGCTAGCCGCGCGTGCTAGCGGCCCGCGCGTGCGGATCTGCGTAGCGACACGCCGGCGGCACGTTTCGCCTTTACAAGGCCGCCATTATGCTATAGGCTATTTCGTTGCGCTGGAATCTGGATCTTTAGTGCACATTTAGCCTTTCGAGCGGTGATGGCAAAACCGACTTGACAAGGTGATTTTGTGCATTCTAAACCCAGTCGTTCCACAGCAGACCGAATGCTAAATCTACCAGCGGTTTTGCACCTCACCGGCCAGGGTGGGGAGGCAATCCGCCAGAGGTACTGGAAGGACCCATCTTGGCAGTCTCCCGCCAGACCAAGTCAGTGGCCAACATCCCTGGAGCCCCGAAGCGATACTCCTTCGCTAAAATCAGCGAGCCCATCGCTGTCCCGGGCCTCCTTGATCTACAACTCGATTCTTACGCGTGGCTCATCGGCACCCCCGAGTGGCGCGAGCGCGAGCAGGCAGAGCGCGGCGAAGACGCACGCGTGACGAGCGGCCTTGAGGATATCCTCGAGGAGCTTTCTCCGATCCAGGATTACTCGGGCAACATGTCCCTGTCCCTGTCGGAGCCTCGCTTCGAGCCGGTGAAGAACACCGTGGACGAGTGCAAAGAGAAGGACATCAACTACTCGGCGCCACTGTACGTCACCGCAGAATTCATCAACAACGACACCCAGGAGATTAAGTCCCAGACCGTCTTCATCGGCGATTTCCCGATGATGACTGAGAAGGGCACCTTCATCGTCAACGGCACCGAGCGCGTTATCGTCTCGCAGCTCGTGCGTTCCCCGGGTGTGTACTTCGACCAGACCATCGACAAGTCCACCGAGCGCCCGCTGCACTCCGTGAAGGTCATTCCTTCCCGCGGTGCGTGGCTCGAGTTTGACGTCGACAAGCGCGACACCGTTGGCGTGCGCATCGACCGCAAGCGTCGCCAGCCGGTCACCGTGCTGCTCAAGGCCCTGGGTTGGTCCGAGGAGCAGATCAAGGAGCGCTTCGGCTTCTCCGAGCTCATGATGTCCACCCTCGAGTCCGATGGCGTGGCCAACACCGACGAGGCTCTGCTGGAGATCTACCGCAAGCAGCGCCCGGGCGAGCAGCCCACGCGCGACCTCGCGCAGGCACTGCTGGATAACTCCTTCTTCCGCGCCAAGCGCTACGACCTGGCCAAGGTTGGCCGCTACAAGGTCAACCGCAAGCTCGGCCTGGGCGGTGACCACGACGGTCTGATGACCCTGACCGAGGAAGACATCGCCGTCACCCTCGAGTACCTCGTGCGCCTGCACGCCGGTGAGCGTGAGATGAAGGCCCCGAACGGTGAGATGATCGCCATCCACACCGACGACATCGACCACTTTGGTAACCGTCGTCTGCGCACCGTGGGCGAGCTCATCCAGAACCAGGTCCGCGTGGGCCTGTCCCGCATGGAGCGCGTCGTCCGCGAGCGCATGACCACCCAGGACGCGGAGTCGATTACCCCGACCTCCCTGATTAACGTCCGCCCGGTCTCCGCCGCCATCCGCGAGTTCTTCGGTACCTCCCAGCTCTCGCAGTTCATGGACCAGAACAACTCCCTGTCCGGTCTGACCCACAAGCGCCGCCTGTCCGCGCTGGGCCCGGGCGGTCTGTCCCGTGAGCGCGCCGGCATCGAGGTGCGAGACGTTCACGCTTCGCACTACGGCCGCATGTGCCCGATTGAGACCCCTGAGGGTCCGAACATTGGTCTGATCGGTTCCCTGGCTTCCTATGCCCGCGTCAACGCTTTCGGCTTCATCGAGACCCCGTACCGCAAGGTTGTGGACGGCAAGGTCACCGACCAGGTGGAGTACCTCACCGCCGATGAAGAGGATCGCTACGCCATCGCGCAGGCCGAGGTTGAGAAGGCTGCCGACGGCACCCTGACCGGCGACCGCATCGAGGTCCGCCTCAAGGACGGCGATATCGGCGTGACCGACGCCGCCGGCGTTGACTACGTTGACGTTTCCCCGCGCCAGATGGTCTCCGTGGCTACCGCCATGATTCCGTTCCTCGAGCACGACGACGCTAACCGTGCCCTCATGGGCGCGAACATGCAGCGCCAGGCCGTGCCGCTGGTTCGCTCCGAGGCCCCGTACGTGGGCACCGGTATGGAGCAGCGCGCTGCCTACGATGCTGGTGACCTCATCATCACCCCGAAGGCGGGCGTGGTGGAGAACGTCACCGCGGACCTCATCACCATCATGGATGACGAGGGCCAGCGCGATACTTACATGCTGCGCAAGTTCGAACGCACTAACCAGAACACCAACTACAACCAGACCCCGTTGGTCTCCCTGGGTGAGCGCGTCGAGGCAGGCCAGGTGCTTGCCGACGGCCCCGGTACCCACAACGGTGAGATGTCCCTCGGCCGCAACCTGCTGGTTGCCTTCATGCCGTGGGAAGGCCACAACTACGAGGACGCCATCATCCTCAACCAGCGCATCGTGGAGGAGGACATCCTCACCTCGATTCACATCGAGGAGCACGAGATCGATGCTCGCGATACCAAGCTGGGCCCGGAGGAGATCACCCGCGAGATCCCGAACGTCTCCGATGACGTTCTGCGTGACCTCGACGAGCGCGGCATCGTCCGCATCGGCGCCGACGTCCGCGCGGGCGACATCCTCGTTGGTAAGGTCACCCCGAAGGGTGAGACCGAGCTGACCCCGGAGGAGCGCCTCCTGCGCGCCATCTTCGGTGAGAAGGCCCGCGAGGTCCGCGATACCTCCATGAAGGTGCCGCACGGTGAGACCGGTAAGGTCATCGGCGTCTCCCGCTTCTCCCGCGAGGATGACGACGACCTGGCCCCGGGCGTCAACGAAATGATCCGCGTCTACGTGGCTCAGAAGCGCAAGATCCAGGACGGCGATAAGCTCGCCGGCCGCCACGGCAACAAGGGCGTTGTGGGCAAGATCCTCCCGCCGGAAGATATGCCGTTCATGGAGGATGGCACCCCGGTGGACATCATCCTGAACACCCACGGTGTGCCGCGTCGTATGAACATCGGCCAGGTGCTCGAGGTTCACCTCGGCTGGCTGGCACACGCCGGTTGGAAGATCGACACCGAGGATCCGGCCAACGCCGAGCTGCTCAAGACCCTGCCGGAAGAGCTTTACGACGTCCCGCCGGAGTCCCTGACCGCAACCCCGGTCTTCGACGGTGCCACCAACGAGGAGATCTCTCGCCTGCTGGCTTCCTCCAAGCCGAACCGCGATGGTGACGTCATGGTGGATGAGCACGGTAAGGCCCGCCTCTTCGACGGCCGCTCCGGTGAGCCGTACATGTACCCGGTTTCCGTCGGCTACATGTACATGCTCAAGCTGCACCACCTCGTCGACGAGAAGATCCACGCCCGCTCCACCGGCCCGTACTCCATGATTACCCAGCAGCCGCTGGGTGGTAAGGCGCAGTTCGGTGGCCAGCGCTTCGGTGAGATGGAGGTGTGGGCAATGCAGGCATACGGCGCTGCCTACACCCTGCAGGAGCTCCTGACCATCAAGTCCGATGACGTGGTCGGCCGCGTCAAGGTCTACGAGGCCATTGTCAAGGGTGACAACATCCCGGATCCGGGTATTCCGGAGTCCTTCAAGGTCCTCCTCAAGGAGCTGCAGTCCCTCTGCCTGAACGTGGAGGTTCTCTCCACCGACGGCACCCCGATGGAACTGTCTGGCTCCGACGATGATGACATGGACGGCGCTCCGTCCCTGGGCATTAACCTGTCCCGCGACGAGCGCTCCGACGCAGACATCGCCTAGCTTCTTGGTCCGCCGCTTTTACTGGCGGCGGGCATAACGAAACACCACCTACATACAAAGCCATCAACTTCCCCCTGACGGGGGATGAAAGGGAGACATTACGTGTTTGACGTAAATCTCTTCGACGAGCTCCGCATCGGGCTGGCCACGGCCGAGGACATCCGTCGCTGGTCCAAGGGCGAGGTCAAGAAACCCGAGACCATTAACTACCGCACCCTCAAGCCGGAGAAGGACGGCCTCTTCTGTGAGCGCATCTTCGGCCCAACCCGCGACTGGGAGTGCTCCTGCGGTAAGTACAAGCGCGTGCGCTACAAGGGCATCATCTGTGAGCGCTGTGGCGTCGAGGTGACCAAGTCCAAGGTGCGCCGTGAGCGCATGGGCCACATCGAGCTGGCCGCGCCGGTTACCCACATCTGGTACTTCAAGGGCGTTCCTTCCCGCCTGGGCTACCTGCTGGACCTGGCTCCGAAGGACCTTGAGCGCATCATCTACTTCGCTGCCAACATCATCACCTCCGTGGACGAGGAAGCTCGCCACAATGATCAGTCCACTCTGGAAGCAGAGATGCTGCTGGAGAAGAAGGACGTGGAGGATGACGTCGAGGCAGAGATCGCTGAGCGCGCTGCCAAGCTCGAGCAGGATCTGGCTGAGCTGGAGGCCGCCGGCGCCAAGGCCGACGCCCGCCGCAAGGTCCAGAACGCTGCCGACAAGGAAATGCAGCACATCCGCGAGCGCGGTGAGCGCGAGGTTGCTCGCCTCGACGAAATCTGGAACACCTTCATCAAGCTGGCTCCGAAGCAGATGATCATCGATGAGACCATCTACGAAGAGCTCGTTGACCGCTACGAGGATTACTTCACCGGCGGCATGGGTGCTGAGGCCATCCAGACCCTCATCCGCAACTTCGACCTCGAGGCTGAGGCTGAGGTTCTCAAGGAGATCATCAACAACGGCAAGGGCCAGAAGAAGATGCGTGCCCTCAAGCGCCTGAAGGTCGTCGCGGCCTTCCTGCGTTCGGGCAATGACCCGGCCGGCATGGTGCTCGATGCCATCCCGGTAATCCCGCCGGAGCTGCGCCCGATGGTGCAGCTGGACGGTGGCCGCTTCGCCACCTCCGATCTCAACGACCTCTACCGTCGCGTGATCAACCGCAACAACCGCCTCAAGCGCATGATCGACCTCGGTGCTCCCGAGATCATCGTGAACAACGAGAAGCGCATGCTGCAGGAGTCCGTCGACGCCCTCTTCGACAACGGCCGTCGCGGCCGTCCGGTCACCGGCCCGGGCAACCGCCCGCTGAAGTCCCTGTCTGACCTGCTCAAGGGTAAGCAGGGCCGCTTCCGCCAGAACCTGCTGGGTAAGCGCGTGGACTACTCCGGCCGTTCCGTGATTATTGTTGGTCCGCAGCTCAAGCTGCACGAGTGTGGTCTGCCGAAGCTCATGGCTCTGGAGCTGTTCAAGCCCTTCGTCATGAAGCGTCTGGTTGAGAACGATTACGCGCAGAACATCAAGTCCGCCAAGCGCATGGTGGAGCGCCAGCGCCCCGAGGTGTGGGACGTCCTCGAAGAGGCCATCTCCGAGCACCCGGTGATGCTGAACCGTGCACCGACCCTGCACCGCCTGGGTATCCAGGCCTTCGAGCCGAAGCTCGTCGAAGGTAAGGCCATCCAGCTGCACCCGCTGGCTTGTGAGGCTTTCAACGCCGACTTCGACGGTGACCAGATGGCAGTCCACCTGCCGCTGTCCGCCGAGGCACAGGCTGAGGCACGCGTCCTCATGCTGGCGTCCAATAACATTCTGTCCCCGGCCTCCGGTAAGCCGCTGGCTATGCCGCGTCTGGATATGGTTACCGGCCTGTACTACCTCACCATGGACAAGGGTGAGGACGAGATCGGCGGCGAGGGCCGTTACCGCCCCGCCACGGAGGATCGTCCAGAGCAGGGCGTGTACTCCTCCTACGCGGAGGCCATCATGGCCCGTGACCGCGGCGTTCTTGGCCTGCAGGCCCCGATCAAGGTCCGCATCTCCCACCTGCGTCCGCCGGCAGACATCGAGGCCGAGCACTTCCCGGATGGTTGGCAGAAGGGCCAGGCATGGCTGGCTGAAACCACCCTGGGCCGCATCATGTTCAACGACCTGTTGCCGTGGAACTACCCGTACCTCGAGGGCGTCATGGTCCGTAAGGGCGGCGCCGGCAACAAGATGCTGCTCGGTGACGTCATTAATGACCTCGCCGCGAAGTACCCGATGATCACCGTTGCCCAGGTTCTGGACAAGATGAAGGACGCTGGCTTCTACTGGGCCACCCGTTCCGGCGTGACCATCACCATGCACGACGTGCTGGTTCTGCCGAACAAGCACGAGGTGCTCGAGTCCTACGAGAAGGAGGCCGAGCGCATCGAGCGCAAGTACTGGGAGCAGGGTGCTCTGACCGAGCGCGAGCGCTACGACCGCCTGGTCGAGCTGTGGAAGGACGCCACGGACACCGTGGGTAACGCCGTCGAGGAGCTGTACCCCGACGACAACCCGATTCCGATGATCGTGAAGTCCGGTGCTGCCGGTAACATGCGTCAGATCTGGACCCTGGCCGGTATGAAGGGCATGGTTGTGAACTCCAAGGGTGACTACATCACCCGTCCGATTAAGACCTCCTTCCGCGAAGGCCTGTCGGTTCTGGAGTACTTCAACAACTCGCACGGTTCCCGTAAGGGCCTGGCCGATACCGCTCTGCGTACCGCTGACTCCGGCTACCTCACCCGTCGTCTGGTGGACGTGGCGCAGGACGTCATCGTCCGCGAGGAGGACTGTGGCACCCGTCAGGGCGTGCGCGTCCCGCTCGGCGTCGAGATCGCCAAAGGTTCCTACGACCTGCACGAGCTGTGGGAGACCTCCGCATCCGGCCGCGTCGTGGCTAACGACGTCAAGGATGAAAACGGTGAGGTTATCGCCGAGGCAGGCGCCGACCTGACCGAGGAGCTCAGCCGCAAGATCGTCAACGCTGGCGTTCTGGAGATCAAGGTCCGCTCCGTGCTGACCTGCCAGACTCCGGCCGGTGTCTGCGCCAAGTGCTACGGCAAGTCCATGGCCTCCGGCAAGCTCGTCGATATCGGCGAGGCAGTCGGCATCGTGGCCGCACAATCCATTGGTGAGCCGGGTACCCAGCTGACCATGCGTACCTTCCACCAGGGTGGTGTCGGTGGCGATATTACCGGCGGTCTGCCGCGTGTTCAGGAGCTCTTCGAGGCCCGTAACCCGAAGAACCGCGCTCCTATCGCTTCCGTCGACGGCACCGTGTCCCTGTCCGATGAGGGCAACTTCTGGACCCTGACCATCACCCCGGATGATGGCTCTGACAATGTTGTCTACGAGAAGCTGTCGAAGCGTCAGGGCCTGGCTCAGGTCCGCCGTCCGATGGAGTCCAACCCGGACGCCATGATTGAGCGCTCCCTGCGCGACGGTGACCACGTCAGCACCGGTGACCGCCTCATGCGTGGTGCGGCTGACCCGCACGACGTGCTGGAGGTCCTCGGCCGCCGCGGTGTGGAGAAGCACCTCATCGACGAGGTCCAGGCCGTCTACCGTGCACAGGGTGTGGCCATCCACGACAAGCACATCGAGATCATCATCCGCCAGATGCTGCGTCGCGGTACCGTCATTGACGCTGGTACCACCGACTTGCTGCCGGGCAACCTCATTGACCTCTCTGAGGCCAAGCAGGTTAACGCCGCCCAGGTTGCTGAGGGCGGCCAGCCGGCTCAGCTGCGCAGTGAGATCATGGGTATCACCAAGGCCTCGCTGGCTACGGAGTCTTGGCTGTCCGCGGCCTCCTTCCAGGAGACCACGCGCGTGCTTACCGACGCCGCTATCAACAAGCGCTCGGATCAGCTCATTG
The DNA here is from genome assembly GCF_001811255.1 of Corynebacterium sp. HMSC068H04. Taxonomy (NCBI): domain Bacteria; kingdom Bacillati; phylum Actinomycetota; class Actinomycetes; order Mycobacteriales; family Corynebacteriaceae; genus Corynebacterium; species Corynebacterium sp. HMSC068H04. The sequence goes on along the minus strand of NZ_KV804026.1, from coordinate 2,865 downwards.
GTCTGAAGGAGAACGTCATCATCGGTAAGCTGATTCCAGCCGGTACGGGTATTTCCCGCTACCGCAACATCAGCGTCAAGCCGACTGAGGCCGCACGCAATGCTGCGTACTCCATCCCGACCTACGGTGATTCCATCTACGGCGACGATGGCTTTGGTGAGTTCACCGGTGCTTCTGTCCCGCTGGAGGAGGACTACACCTTCTAGGTGTAAAGCCGCGTGAGGCGCGCCGAAGTTAACCAATAAAGGCTGTCTTTCCGCTACCCTCGTCACTGCCCCCCTTAAACAGGGTAGTGGCGGGGGTATTTTATTTGGGGCCAAAGTTACAAACATAAAGAACCCTGTGAGCACCATGAACATTGGGACTGCCTGTGGCCTGCAAGTTTAGAATTTCTCATCAACGGAATAGCCAAGACGTGCATGGACACCGTTAATCATGGGCAAATTTTGCCCTTGCAGAGGGTGGCGGGGGGCGGGTAACGTCTCAGGTTGAGTCCAGTTTGCCTTCAGGAACGCTGAAGATGCTTCCAAATCTAACCGAGGGCGGACTGCTGACCGATTCCCTAATCGTTCTCATGAAAGGATTCTTCATGGATATGAAGAGTTTCAACGGTTCTGCTCGTCGCCGCGGCACGACGATTGCAGCCGCCGCTCTTTCCGTCGCTATGGTTGCGCCCTTCGTCCACCCGGTAGTCAGCCCGGCTTCTTCGCCGGCTGCTATCGCTCGGGAGGCAGCAGCCGGTCAGGATCGCAGTGTAGATACCCGAGGCACCTCGGAGGCCACTGCCATTAAGGCAGACGGCACTTGGGGTCAGAAGCAGGGCTACCAAGGCACGGTTTTCCTAAATCGTGATGGCCGCGTGTACACAAAGGATGACGCCGACGAAGCTATGGCGGGTGTCAAGGTCTTCCTGCAGTATGTCAACGGCAAGGGTCAAGTTTCGCCTATCTACTACACCACCTCTGATTCTGAGGGCAAGTTCGTCTTCGACTTGTCCAAAGCACCGAAGGATGGCCTAGGCAGACCAATCGAGTTCAAGCTGTCTGGTGATGGGAAGTTCCAGGTCCGTACGTGGGCTGCGAACCCAGATCCAGCAAAGTATATGACGGTTGCCGGTGGAGACATGTACAGTGGACGCTTCCACAACCGTTTGACCCGTGTATGGGAGAGTTGGGATTTTACGGCTGGCATTAACCGCATTGTGGGTGCCAAGGTTATATTCCAAGAGCGTTCAAACCTTGACGGTTGGCTTGCCAAGCCGGAAGCGGAGTGGACCGAGGCGCCGACGGCCGATAAGCAATGGCCCGAAACTGGTATCTATGGCCGCGCGCATGGCGAAGGATGGTGGGAGAACAATGAAGGAGGGGGAGGGATACCGGACTATTACTCCAAGGACTCTCAGGACCGTGCCGCGACCAATGTCAAGGTTGTTGGTTCTTATGTCAATGATGAGGTAGCGCGTGAGTTTGATGCTTGGAAAGACGCTCACAAGGGGCATAGCCGCGAGCAATTCCGTGTTGCGCAAAAGGAAATTGTCGATGCATACCAAGCCAAGCATGGCGTTGGCTCCCACATTGCTGAGTCCCGAGTGGCTTATGTAAAAGATGATGGCTCTTTCTACCTGCCGTTCGCTGGCTTGTACGGTACAAGCCGCGACAAAAAGGGGAACAAGGTAACTGAAGAGGAATGGGGTAAAGTTGTCCCCCCAGAGGATGAAAACCACAACAGCCTCACGCAGTGGGACGGTACCTCCTTAACGAAGCGCACGCGTCACATCAACAGTGACTACATGTACCTGTACCCAGTAGTTGGCGACAACCGCGAGGTTTGGAATGCTAACTATCCGGACAATATGTTCCAGAGCCCTACAGCCCCATTGAACGGCAGGGACGAGGCAGGCCGCAACATCTGGAAGCAGAATTTCGCACTGCTGACTCCGCGCCCCATCCACGACGTGTTCAACTACGATAACGCGTCCGCTATTGCAGCTCCTGGTGACACTGCGAAGTCGAAGACGACTGGTCTGGTCCCCAACCAGCAGTACGCTATTGAGTGGTTTGCAGACGGTGAATCTACTGGTGAGATTTGCACTGTCACGGCTAACGATCTTGGTGAATTGGAGTCGTGCGACTTCACGGTCCCGAATGATCTCTCCAAGCCGACTGTGTACTCTTCTCAGGTCTTCTCTGCCGATGCTTCGGGTAAGCCAACGGGCACGCTCCTTTTGGCTGACTCCTTCTTGGCAGACCCGACCGTCGTTAAGTACGACGAGACCAAGGGAACAGCCAAGGAAAAGGACCTTGAAGTAAAACCTTCCTTCGACAATCCGAAAACTGATGCCGAAGAGAAGATGCCGGAAGGTGCATCCTTCGCGTTCGCTGATCCTGCTGCCGCTAAAGCCTTGGGCCTGGACATTAATCCTAAGACCGGCGCAATCACCTGGCCTAAAGATAAGCAGGTTGAAGGTGAAAACTCGGCACTCGTAAAGGTCACGTGGACGCCTGCCGAGGGCGCTGACCCGGTTACCCGCGAAGTACCGGCGAAGTTTGACCTGAAGGCACCTGCTGCGAAGGACAAGGACGCAGACAAGTATGACCCGAAGGGTAAGCCTCAGACTGTAAAGGTTGGTGAGACTCCGAAGGCTGAGGATTCGATTGAGAATCCTGGTGAGTTGCCGGAGGGTACCAAGTTTGAGTTCAAGGAGCCGGTTGATACCAAGACGAAGGGTGAGAAGGATGCCATTGTTGTGGTGACTTACCCGGATGGTTCGACTGATGAGGTTCCGGTGAAGATCACCGTGACTGAGAAGGACGTCCCCCCAACTCCGAACCCGGATGCTTCTGTGGTGACGGATAAGAAGACCGT
>NZ_KV804025.1:0-328 GCF_001811255.1 Corynebacterium sp. HMSC068H04 | reverse complement strand
TGTTGAACGTGACCGCCTAACCGTCAAGGACGTTATGAAAGAAATATTTAAAGATAATGATATCGAACAACCGAAGACAATTAGGAATAAAATCAAGCTTTATCTTGATAATTCAGACCAATGGTATAGAAGTAAGTCGGTTAAGTTTAGTATGTTCGGTAGCCCCCGAGACACCAATGGTTATCTTAAGCAAAAAAATACCCCGAAATAGCACTTTTTACCGCTTTACACCTAAAAGTACCCCCATGAAAACCCTTGATATGTAAGGTTTTATAAGCAGTCAGAGGTAAAAGGGTAATATTTTTAATAATAAATAATAATATATATA
>NZ_KV804024.1:0-1249 GCF_001811255.1 Corynebacterium sp. HMSC068H04 | reverse complement strand
TCTTTCTACTGCCCCAACTTTGCAACAGCACCGTTTAATGTTTGGGCTTTTGCATGATCTCTCACCTGAGGCGTGCAAACATGCCGAAGAAACTTCCGGGGTGCAGGAAATAAAAAACGCGAAACCTATCCGTACAGAATTTATCTGAATGCTTGCTAAACGACGGCGACAGTAGCCCTGGCAAGGGTCAGTATCCTTGTCTCATGGATATGTATGAAATACAAGTAGAAAACCTGCTCCTTTACGCCCCTGAACAAGACATTGAAGAGATTCGGAGACTACTGCAGGGTCGGTTCTCAAAACTAGAACCGACCCTGCAGCTACAGCGCGTGACCACTGCAATCCCAACCCATGATGATATGGGGCTAAAAGACTATTGGGACCAGCAATATGGCCACGATTTAGAACCTGTGGGTTACCAACTAAAGCAAATCAATTTCGTCTTCTTAGTAGATAGAGAACAAGACCAGGAAGCTCTAGGCATGCAGATCTACGCAATAGTCTCTGAGGCAGTTCGTCCGTTTGGAAAAATTGAGTACTTTAGTATGTTCGGTGACCCTGACGGTGAAGAACTAGCAGACAAAGAATAGCTTTTCCGTACTTATGCAGGCACTGAGGCAGAAAACGGAGAACTTCCTCCAGACCCTTCGAACCGCTTCGGAGTGCAATGGTGCAGCCGGTACCCCTTCCCATACTTGCTATTCACCTGCGCATTCGCGTCTGCAGTGGCAGCAGCTTTGGTCCGGCCATATCCGTATATGTACCCGACTATGGTTTGATTGGCAATACGCTCAACTGGGCATTTGGCTCTCCACGAGAACTTAGTTTTTGCAAATGGCGTAATATTCTCGCCAGGACTAAAAGTGGGGGAGGCAGAAGCAATAGCGGGTTGGGATACGCCTAACAGTAGAGCAGACACCGTTGTGAGAACGACAGCTTTAACTTTCAAAATATATCTCCTCATGAAACGCAATGTCATGGCCAACGGCCTTGACAGACGAAATGGAACCACTGCTGTAGAAAACTTCATGCGACCCCGTAATAGCCCTGAAATGCGGTGCAGAACTTAGCCGCTTTTGACCATCGAGGCAAAGAACCGCATGAAATGCCTTCTAACGGCGAACCTATCCGAGTCCCAATACTTCCTCTAGTCATGTGCACAAAGTCGGAACGAAAGTGACCACCTTTTCGGGGTCAATCTTTAACTGACTTATGGGGGTGCTGTTGCAAAGTTGGGCCAGGGTCGAAA
>NZ_KV804023.1:11981-78120 GCF_001811255.1 Corynebacterium sp. HMSC068H04 | reverse complement strand
AAACCCGGTAGTGTTCTGAAATATGATCAAAGCGATTCTCACCGCCATTCTGCTATTCATCTCCTCGCTGTTTTCTAACGCAGGCTCCTCGGAGCTGGCGGGGAGCTCGGAGGCGTGGGGGCTAAACGTCGCCCAGCACGGCATCATTACGAACACCCCTGCAGATTTGGTCGAGGCAAACGATGAGCAGATGGAACATATCACTGCTTTTAGGTGGGAATCTGCAGCGAGCCCAGAGGATTTCTCCTTGAATTTCCAGAACCAGACGGTGTGGTTGCCCTGTAACGGCGGCGACTTTACCTTGGTTGATGGCGGCGTGGAGCTCAGCATGCTGACGGATAAGGCCTGCCCTAGAGGAAAAGTTGACCTTCCCTTCATTATGTTCCTGTCCGATCCGGCGAAGGTAATGGTGGCCTCAGATGCATCCGCAACCCCTGAGCGCATTTACCTCGTGCGCGATGAGAAAGCCATCGCCCTTAGCCACTGAGACGCATATCGCGCAGAGCTGAGTGAAACGCAGAGCTGACAACAGGCAGAAATGAGAAGGCCGACCAGAGCCACTGGTCGGTTGGGAAGGATACAATGATGCCCATGATTCAAGCGATTCTCTCCGCTATCCTGCTTTTCATTTCCTCCCTCTTCTCTTTTGCAGGCTCCTCGGAGCTGCCGGGAAGCTCAGGCGTAGCGGAAGCTGGATCCTCACAGCGCAACATTATTACCAGCACGCCCGCAGGCCTGGTCACCGCCAATGCACAGCAGATGGAGTTTGTGGTGAATTCCGAGTGGAAGTCTGCACAGCAGCCGGATTCTTTTTACGTGAACTTTAGGGATCAGTACTTGGAGTTCTCCTGCGATAACGCCGGCTTCCACTTTGAGAGCAACGAGGCTAGTGAGATTGATATCACGTGGGATTTGATGTCAGACAACATCTGCTTAGGCCCGCAATCGGACGGGGCCCTCATTGACTTTCTTCAAAGACCAGTAACGGTGAAGGTGGACCCCGATGCCTCCGCAACCCCTGAGCGCATTTACCTCGTGCAAGATGAGAAAGCCATCGCTCTTAGCCGCTGAGACGCATATCACGCAGCGCTGAGTGAAATGCAGAGCTGAAAACACACACAAATAAGAAGACCGGCCAGAGCCACTGGTCGGTCTTTAAACGTTTTCAATTGCAAGGAGATGAATAGGTGTCAGCGCGTGCCCGAATAGTGGGCCTCGATATTGCTCGTTCCTTGGCCATCATCGGGATGATTATTCTGCACATGGCCAACCTGGTGTGGAGCGCCAAAGTGGTGCTCTCCGGGCTGCCGGCGGCGGGCTTTGCCATCATTGCAGGTACCACGATGATGATTCTTGCCCGCGACTACTCGCTGCGGGTCTTCCTCAAGCTGGTCGCCCGCGGCCTGATAGTCATGCTCATCGGCGTGGCCTTGCTGCCTGTGGGCGGTGAGATTCAGGTGGTGCTCGTCGTGATGGGCGCGGCCATGGCTCTCACCGCTTGGGTGCCGCCGCTGGCCACCGTCTGGAAGGTCCTGCTCTTCGCGCTGGCCACCGCGGGCGCCACGGTGCTCTACGCGCCGTACACACTCCCACAGGTCTACCCCCTCGTGGCATTCCTGGCGTACATGGTGGCGGGCATGCTGCTTTACGACGTCTACCTCACCCGCCCCACCCGCACCCAGATCGTCACGACCGCGGTGGCCGTCGTCGTTACTGGCATCGGCCTGTGGCAGCGCTTTAACCCGGATATCGCCGGCTGGCTGCGCTTTACCGGGCATACGGGCGTGCTTGGTGAAATCCTTCTCTCCGTGGCGGTCACCGCGGTGGTGCTGCACCTGTGCCTGATCATTGGCCGTCACCTGCCGCGCTTGACCTTCCCCTTCGCGGCATTGGGCTCGATGTCGTTGACCATCTATATCCTGCACATTCTCACCGCACGCTACTGGCAGGCACACGTCTCCCTACACAACACCATGGCGGCACTGGGCTTTGTGCTCGCGTTCCTACTGTTGAGCGCGCTGTGGAAGAAGTTCTGTGGAAAGGGCCCGGCCGAGAGGGCCGTGGCTTGGGCAATCAAGGAGGTGGCCGCGTAATGGTGGCACGAAAGATAACTGCTGTTGTGGCCAGCTCTCTGGTCGTGGGGCTAGGCGCTGCGCCGGCCATGGCCTTGGAGTTTGCGCAGCCCGCTCCGCAATCGGAGGAAAGCGCTGCCGTGGCTGCGCTGCGCATGGGCAAGATCGGCAACTTTGGCGATTGCACGGGCACGCTGGTGGCTGAGCAGTGGGTGCTGACCGCCCGCCACTGCTTGGAGTCCGTCAACAACGAGGGCTCGCAGGCCCGCTTTGGCCAGGGCAAGGACACTCGCGTCTATGACGTGGACTCCTGGGCTGTTTCGCCGACTATCGACGCCGGCCTCATGCACCTGACCGAGCCCGTCGAGGGCATTAAGCCAGCTAAGCTCGCGGATGCGGTCCCCACCGCCGGCGAGAAAGGTCACTTTTACGGCTGGAGTAGTAGCTCCCGCATGGCCCGCAAAGGCCAGCTGCCGATGGCCGAGATGGAAGTCGGCGAATTGCTATCCGGCGGCACCCCGCCGGCAAGCCCAGACGAATCCGGCCAGAAGATGACGCCGGTGGCGCCGGGGGATACCGAGGCTATGGCTCCTGGTGACATGGCAGTGCCTGCTCCCGGTGGAATGGTCGCTCCCGCCCCTGGTTCGTCCAACGCGCCCCAGGTGATGGAGGGCGGCGACATGCCAGAGATCGCTGTTGGACCCGACGGCGCGGAAAGCATTCCGGCCGGTGAGCTTGGGGGAGTGGGCCCGATGATTGCGGCTGCCATCATGGACGTGAAGTCCCTCAATGGTGAGGGCATGCAGGGCGGCGACTCGGGCGGACCATTCTTTGTTAACGGTCGCCTCGTCGGTGTGGCCACGGCTGGTACGTCGAACGCGGATCCGGATCTGCCTTCGCCGAGCGCTGCCATCACGTCGGTGGTCGAGGTCCGCGATTGGATCGAGGACGTCACCAGCGGCCGCGATACCGACGGCGTCCTCACCGCCCACAATTCCCCGAAACCGCCGGCAACGATGCAGGTCAGCGCGCCCGTCGCGTGGCCAGCAGGCATTGCTGCGGTAGTGGGCCTCATCGCGATAGCCATCTTCTCGCGGGTGATTAGTCGCAAGTCTGGTGCTGGGAAGCGGACCAACTAGGCTGTTTCTCCATGAAGGAGAAACTCGTTCCGTGTCTGATTGCCGGCGCCATCCTTGGTGTGGTGCTGTGGCTGGCCTCCGGCATGCTGTGGTTGTTGCCGGTGGGCCTCGTGGTGGGCCTAGCGGGTTACCCGCTGCTCGGCATCACGCGCGATGAGTCCCAAGCCCGCAAGCGCCGTGACGACACCTTCCGCGACTAAGCGTCCCACCTCCCCCTTTGTCACCGCTCTACGCCGCTTCACAGCCGGTCACCAGATGGCACCCTACAAAAGGCTCCACTCAGAAGTCTCCAGTCAAAAGGTTCCCTTGGGGGCAAGTAAACCATCTTTAACCAGTTAGAAGGTTCGTTTGGGGGCAAAGAAACCTTTTGACTGGAACCAGGTGAGGGGAACCCGTTGAGAACCGCCTGCTAGAGCAGAAGGTCAGGGCTGGAAGCTCGCCAACGGGTTAGAAAATTTCGATGCGTCCGCCCAAAGACTCCGTTTGGCGCAGCTGTGCCACCCAGTTCGGCGCACCCGGGTGCATGCGCAAGACCGGGCGGGAGGAGATCTTCACCGGGGAGACCGATTCCTTGCGAGCACCGGAGCGGGCTTCGATGCGGGTGCGGGCGCGGAAGCCAGCGTCGGCAAGCGCGGCGATGGAAGGCTGATCCGAGGCCAGCGATTCGCGCGCATCCTGCAGCAACTCAAGGACTTCGTCGAGGGCCTGGACCAGCGCAGTCGAGTTGGTCTCGCACATCTGGCGCACCAGGTCCGGGCGAGTACCCGCCACGCGGGTGCCGTCCTTGAAGGAGCCAGCCGCCAAGGATTGGGCCAGGATGCCGCCATTATCGCCGACCACCGCGAGGGTCTCCGCCAACACGTGCGGCAGGTGCGAGATGCGGGCGACCGCGGCATCGTGGTTAGCCACGCGCACCGGAACTGCCTCCGCGTGAACCATCTGGGTCATGCGGACCACGTCCGCAAAAATGTTCTCCCACTCGGCGGGGATGCGCTCGCCGCGCGCCTCGCACTCGGCGGCATAGTCATAGGTGATAACCCAGGCAGCGCGGTTGAACAGCCCGGTGTGGGAGTTCTCCCAGCCGGACTTGGAGGTCCCGGCCATGGGGTGGCCGCCCACATAGCGCGACTCCATGTTGCGCTGCACAATGAGCTGGCGCACCTCGGTCTTGACCGAGACCACGTCCGTCAAGCCGCAGCTCGGGGCGTGTTCCTGAATGGAGTCGAGGACCGAGGCAACCGCATCCATGGGCACCGCGACGACGATAAGAGCGTTGTCTTCCTCTGCCCGGTGCAGGATGGCCGGCAGATCATCGGTGACGTCGTAGCCCTGTTTAATGGCCGTTCGGGCACCAGAGGTGGAGTGGTTGTAGCCGTACACGGAATGGCGTGCAGCAGCTAGGTCACGCAGGAGGGAACCTCCAATGAGACCGAGGCCGATAATGCAGACGGGGCGTTGAACATCTTGAGAACTCACGGTGACAATTGTGGCACAACCCGACTAATCTGACGAGGTATGAGCCACGACGATCTGTCCTTTGCCATCACCGTTGCCAGTGCCGAAGGCGGCTGGGTGATTCGCCCTTTCAAGGATGACTTCACCGACGTCAACACCTCCATCAAAGCGGTGCGCAACCTGCGTTCCGAGGGGGCGGCATTCGCGCTGCTGTGCGTGGAAGATGATTATTTCGTCGTCGTGCGCCCGGTTCCGGGGGATGTGCGCATGCTGCTTTCCGACGCCACCTACGCCTCCGAAGACGACTTCGCCGCGGATTTCCTGGACTTGCGCGATATCGATATCCCGGATTTGGACGAGGACGAGTGGGAGGACGCCGACCCCTACGGTGACGGCGATTTCGATATCTTCGCTGACCTCGGCCTCGATGAGAACCAGTTGGGCTACATCATCGATAACGATGAGGACTGGCCTTCTGACATGCTCCTGCGCATCGCCGGCGAGCTGGGCTTTGGCGATGAGCTAGAGGATTTCATCGACGGCCTTGACTCGGATGATTCTTAAACCAGCGGAGGGGCTGGTGCGCGCGGAGGCCCGCATGCGCCGCGCCTTAGAGGTCGCGCGCACGACGCCGGCGGGGGATATCCCTGTGGGTGCCGTGCTTTACGACGCCTCCGGAAAAGAACTCGCCACCGGCGTTAACCGCCGCGAGCAGCTAAATGACCCCACCGCACACGCAGAGGTGGAAGCCATCCGCCAAGCGGTGCGTGTGCATGGCGATGGTTGGCGTCTGGAGGGCTGCGAGCTGGTTGTCACCCTGGAGCCCTGCGCGATGTGCGCGGGCGCGATCCAGGCTTCCCGGGTGTCCTCGGTGGTCTTTGGTGCTTATGAACCGAAGACGGGGGCGTGCGGTTCGCTTGTCGACGTCCTCCGCGCCCCCGGTGCCCTCCACGTTCCCGAGGTACGCGGCGGCGTGCTGGAGGAGGAGTGCGCGGAGCTGCTCACGGGCTTCTTCGGGGGTCTTCGCGGCAGCGGCGCTTAGCCCCTGAGCGGGTTAGTGGCCCCGGAGCCGCCTTCCAGTTCGGGTGTAGGCTTGGTGGCCCACGTGAGAGAAGTAGAGAGTCCCACGTGAGAGAAGTAGAGAGTAAGGAGAAAACCATGGGTGATTTCGAGAACAAGAAGGACGAGTTCGTTGGCAAGGCTAAGGAAGCCGCTGGCGGCCTGACCGATAACGAGAAGCTGGAGAACGAGGGCAAGGCCGACCAGGTCACCTCCGAGGCTAAGCAGAAGGCTTCCGACGCCGTTGAGGGCGTCAAGGATAAGGCCACCGAGGTTATCGGTAACCTCAAGGACTAATTCCTAGCCTCATCTAGCTGAATCGCTGTCCGCGCCGCGTGGTGTGGGCAGCGATTTTGTCGCTCGGGATGACTCCCGTAATCTGGAACGCGGTGGCGTGTCCGAGCGGCCGAAGGTGATCGCCTCGAAAGCGATTGTTGGGTAACCCCCAACCGCGGGTTCAAATCCCGCCGCCACCGCCAGATCCGGCACTCCAGTTTTAGCTCTGGGGTGCCGGTCTTTTTGTGTTTTAGAAGCCGGCCCGCCCTCTATCAACATCTCTTTGGAAATCTAGCGCGGCTTGGCGTGCCTCGGGGTCGTGGTCTTCCGTGCGTTTGTGAATCCGCCGGCTCATCATGCCTGCTGGGATAGAAATGAGAAGGATGGCCGCGATGGCAACGATGACGAAAGTAGACATGGGGGTCTCCTAGAGCACTTCAGCGGATAAAACTCTGGTGGGGCAGGGGGTGTCCTGACTCTCTATGCGGGAATACTATGATGTGTAACACTATAAGATGTTGAGGTTGATGAATAGTCTTTCTTTCAGATCTACGTTCTCGCTTGTCTTCGCAGCAGCTGTCGTTTCCGGGTTGGGTGACGGCCTCATCCCGATTGCTTTTGCACTGCAAGCACACCGAGTAGATCCGTCGGGGCGCGGCTTGACGGTGGTGCTTATCGCGCTGTGGGCGGGCCGCTTCGTCAGTTCTTTAGTGGTCCGAAAGCTGCCGCCACCACACCGGCCAGTGACCTGGATGCTGGGTAGTGATGTCGTTCGGATGTTGGCGCAGTGGGGACTCGTGGCGTGGGTGGTTGTTCGTGGCGATTCCATTGCTGCGTTCGCGCTCTCAAGTTGCGTGTACGGTTGTGCCTCCTCATTCTTTGGACCAGCAAGGTTTAGCCTCTTGTCGCAGCTGTTTTCCGATGAGCAGCGCACCCGCGTCAATGGAACCCTGTCGATGCTCGGTGATGTGCTGTTTATTGCCGGCCCCCTCATCGGTACAGCGGTAGTGCTCACCTTGGGATTTAACACGGTATTGCTTATCGACGGCGCCACTTTCCTCGTGGCCATGCTCTTTGTTCTTCCGTTTCTCTCAGTATGCAGAGAACCAGCAGGAGAAAGCTCTAATAGCGCAGCGGCTGAACCAGGACCGGACAGTGCAGGTTCATCGACTTCGAACAAACCTCTTGCGTCCCCAACGCTTCCGAGCTGGGTGCGGGTAGGACTCGGTACTTGGCTGGTCGCGGCAGTGGTCAACGGCTTCCTGGGAAGTGCTGGACCTACATGGATTATGAATACTTTCGACGAAAAGTCGTGGGGATTTATGGCAACTGCGCTTGCGGTCGGTTCGCCGCTTGGCTCAGCCGCAACAATTCTGAAGGCATTAGATCGGGTGCGTTTTAGCACCTTGCAAATCCTGATGCTGATTCTTCTGGCCGGGCAGATCCTGGCTTTGGCATTCTCCTCTGTCTTCGTGCTCATCGCAGCAGTTGGTGCCGCTGCGTCCTTGATGATGACTGCTGCAGGAATTGCGTGGGATTCACTCGGGCAGTCTTTGGGGGATGATGGTCTGGTGCATCAGTTCGCTACAAAGGATCAGCTGGTCTTTACCGCCGGTACCCCGCTTGGAATGATTCTTTTCGCAGTTCTTTCTTCTCATCCTGGTGTTGCGGCGGTTGCCTTGGCAGTTGCGTTGGTAGTTGCAGCAGTTGCGTCGTTCTTGCCCGTGGCGCGTTCGCCGCGAACTGCAGATATGGCTGAGGGTGCTGTTCCTTTGTAATGAAGTAGGTACACATCGCAGGTGTGCAATTGGCTATGTGCGAGCTTAGGCCTCATTGAATTGTCTAGCCATGATTACTTGTGGATCGACGACCACCGAGCTCAGGCTCATCAAGAAGTAGAACAAATTTTGTTTGTCCACATTGGATGGGTCAATGCAGCAAGCAGCCTCTGCAAGGGCAGATACCTTGCCATAGTGGATAATCAATTCATCTGGTTCTTGGTCTATTTGTGCTTGATGGGTTCTCTCATCACTCGCCTTGAGCCATCGCTCCGCGCTCTCGAGATTTTTGGAGAACTCGGATTCTCTAAGTCGATTAATGATTTCCGGAGGAATCTCTTCGAGGAATGGAGCAGACACCGCGAGGAATGTCTTAGCCATTACTTCCAATTTCGATGAATCGCCCGTCAAACTTAGGGTTCTGGAGATGACGGGATCAAACCGAAGGTGGTGGTCCTCTAATGAGGTCAAGATATACCTACTCCCGTTGAACTGGCTCAAGTAGTTTGTCGTTTGCTCATGCGATGTCTTCATCTAAGCGGACGGAAAGCCCTTGGTCTTGGGACTGTAGTTAGTATTGCTTGGGATTTCCTAGGAAAGACTTTGGGGGGATGATGGTTTAGTACACCAGTTCGCTGCGAAGGATCTGCTGGTCTTTACTGCCGGTACCCCCGCTTGGAATGATTCTTTTCGCGGCGCTTTCATCTCATCCTGGTGCCCAGCTGGGCGTGCGATACCGTTAGGGCTTCACAGCCCAACTGGTTAAACTGGTGCACATTCATGTCCACCACCAAAGCTTCCGCGAGCAATAATCGCGCATGTGAAGGGGAATTTCCGTGGCAAAGCTGCTTTACCACCTAGGCCGCTGGTCTTACATCAACCGATGGAAGGTCATCATCGCCTGGATCTTCATCGTGGCGGCTGCAGGCGGAGCGACCTTGAGCTTGATGAAGCCGATGACCACGGAGTACTCCATCAGCGGCACGCCTGCTATTGACGCTACCCGCCGCGCGGTGGAGCTGTTCCCGGAGAACGGTAACCCGGCCAATGCGCCGTCGGTCAATCTCGTCTTCAAGGCCCCGGAAGGGCAGAAGCTCAGCGATCCGCAGAACAAGGAAGCTATCGAGGATGTGGTGCACCACATTGCTGAGGGCTTGGACATCCCGGAGGGCAGCCAGCAGCGCTGGGGTAACCCGCTCGACGTATCGCCAGCACTTCAGCAGCAGGTCATCGAGCAGTTCACCTCCATGGGTTTGCCGGAGGAGACCGCGCGGGCGGATGCCGATAACCTGGCCATGGTCAATGCCGATGAGACCATCGCCTACACCACCTTCGACTTTGATGCGGAAAGCCCCTATTCGGTGGACCCCGCGGATAAAGACGTGGTCCATGAGGCCATGGATATCGGCCGCGCGGCGGGGCTGGAAGTAGAGGCCGGCGGCGCGGGCTTCGGTGATGAGATCCAGGTCAATTCGATTTCTGAGGTCATCGGCCTGGCCGTGGCGTTTATCGTCCTGATTATTACCTTCGGTTCCTTGGCCTCCGCGGGCATGCCACTTATCTCTGCGGTCGTGGGCGTGGGCCTGGGTGCGATGGGTGTCATGATCGCTACCCACTGGATTGAGCTCAACAACCTCACCCCGGTGCTGGCCGTCATGATTGGTCTGGCCGTGGGCATCGACTATGCGCTGTTCATCATGTCGCGCTACCGGCAGGAGCGCTCCCGCATGGACGGGCCGGATGCCGCCGGCATGGCCGTTGGCACGGCGGGTTCCTCGGTGGTCTTTGCCGGCGCGACGGTCTTCATCGCGCTCTTCGCGCTGCTCGTGGCGCGCATTAGCTTCCTCACCGCCATGGGCCTGGCCGCTGCGGGCACGGTCTTCATGGCAGTGCTCGTCGCGCTGACCTTGGTGCCCGCGATGCTGGGCCTGCTCGGTGATAAGGCCTTCGCCGGGCGCATCCCCGGCGTGGCCGGCAACCCCACGAAGCGCCGCCCGCGCCGCACGAAAGCAACGATGGGCAACCGTTGGGTGCGCACGGTGCAGCGCGCCCCTGGCATCGTCATGGCCTTGGTGGTGCTCGGCCTCGGAGCTTTGACCGCCCCGGTCCTGCACATGGAGCTGGCCCTGCCAGCGGATACCACCTCCAACCCGGATACCACCCAGCGCAAGGCGGCGGACCTGCTCTCCGAAGGCTTTGGTCCCGGCATCAACGGCCCCTTCCTGGTGATCGTGGATGGCGCCAATGCCAACCCGGAATCCGCGGCGCTACAGCCCTATATCCAGGGCCAGGAGGGCGAGGAAGACGAGCAGAAGAAGGCCGCGCTTTCCTCCTTCATCTATTCCGTGCAGCGCCTCAACCAGGTGGGTGGGGTCAAGCACGCCCAGCTGGTGGGCGTGAGCAAAGACATGAAGTCCGCGCAGATCATGGTCAGCCCCACCACAGCGCCGACGGATGAGGCCACGATTGGCACCGCCTCCGCCTTGCGCACGGCTAGCGCGGAGCTGGAGGATGCCACCGGCGCCGAGATCGGCATGACGGGCCTGACCGCGGTGCAGCTCGATATCACCGAGCGCCTTGAAGGGGCCATGGGGCCATACCTCGCCATCGTGGTGGGCCTGGCCATTATCTTGCTCTTGGCGGTGTTCCGCTCCATCTTGGTCCCGTTGGTCGCGGGCCTGGGCTTCCTGCTTTCCGTCGGCGGCGCTTTCGGCCTGACCGTGCTTGTGTGGCAGGACGGCCTCACCGGCCTGGTGCCCGCGCCGGGCCCGCTGATTTCCTTCATGCCCATCTTCCTCATCGGCGTGACCTTCGGCCTGGCCATGGACTATCAGGTCTTCCTGGTCACCCGCATGCGCGAGCATTTCTCCCGCTTCCCGCAGGGCAGCGGCGGGCAGTACAGCAAGTACAACGCCAACGACGAGGCCACCATCGCCGGCTTTACCGCCGGTGCCCGCGTGGTCACCGCTGCGGCCATCATCATGATTTCCGTCTTCGTGGCGTTTATCAGCCAGCCCCTGCCCTTCATCCAGATTTTCGGCTTCGCGCTGGCGGCGGGCGTGCTTTTCGATGCCTTCTTAGTCCGCATGTCGCTTGTCCCCGCCACGATGTTCCTCATGGGTCACACCACCTGGTGGATGCCGAAGTGGCTGGACAAGCTGATCCCGCAGCTGGACATCGAGGGCACCGCACTCGAGGAAGAATGGGAGCGCAAACACGCGGCAGCATCCCGTGAAGCAGAGGATAAGGCAGCGCAGCCCGTAGAATAGTTCCCTATGACTCACCCTAAGCCGCAGCTTGAGACCGATCTTTCCTTCGACGTGAAGAAGGAGCTGGACTTGAGCGGTCCAGCACAACCGGGAAAGCACGGCCGCACCGGCGTTATCCATACCCCGCACGGTGATATCCAAACCCCGGCCTTCATCCCGGTGGCCACCAAGGCCACGGTGAAAACGCTGACCCCGGAACAGATCCGGGCCACCGGCGCCCAAGCCATCCTGTCCAACGCCTATCACCTTTACCTGCAGCCGGGCCACGACATCGTGGATGAGGCCGGTGGCGTGGCTACCTTCGAGAACTGGCACGGGCCGACCTATACCGACTCGGGCGGATTCCAGGTCATGTCCCTGGGCGTGGGGTTCAAGAAGGTCCTGGCCATGGACGTGGCGGAGCTGACGGATTCTGATATCCGTGCGGCGAAGAAGGAACGCATGGCACAAGTGGATGAGGACGGTGTGGACTTTAAGTCCGTCATCGACGGCTCCTCCCACCGCTTTACCCCGGAGGTCTCCATGCAGATTCAGCATGGCCTGGGCGCGGACATCATGTTTGCCTTCGATGAGCTCACCACCCTGGTGGATACCCGCACGTACCAGGAGGAATCCGTGGAGCGCACGCGCCGCTGGGCGCAGCGCTGCCTGGATGAGCACGACCGCTTGACGCTTGCTCGCGGTCCGCAGAAGCCGCGCCAGTCCCTGTGGGGCGTGGTGCAGGGTGCGCAATACGAGGACCTGCGACGCCAGGCCGCGCGCGGGCTGGTGGAGCTTTCCGATCGCGCCGAGGCGAATGGCCGTCGCGGCTTCGGAGGCTTCGGCATCGGTGGCGCGTTGGAGAAGGAGAATCTGGGAACGATTGTGGGCTGGGTGTGCGATGAGCTGCCCGTCGATAAGCCCCGGCACCTGCTGGGCATTTCCGAGCCGGATGATTTGTTCACCGCGGTGGAGGCGGGTGCGGATACCTTCGACTGCGTGGCGCCGACCCGCCTGGCGCGCCGCGGTGGCGTCTACACCCTCGATGGACGCCTCAACCTCACTAATGCGCGTTTCAAGCGCGACTTTGCTGGCGTGGACGAGGAATTCGGCGGTTACGTCTCGGAGAACTATTCCCGTGCCTACATCCACCACCTGCTCAAGGCCAAGGAATTCCTAGCGGGCACGCTGTGCACCATCCACAACCTGGAGTTCATGATCCGCTTGGTGGATAACATCCGGGCGTCGATCGACGGCGGCTATTACGAGGCCTACCGCGATGAATTCCTGGGGCGCTATTACGCCAAGTGACCGGTGACGATGACGTTGTACTCCAAGTCAGTAGCGCCGTCGACAGCGCAGGCAATGAGTACGATGCGCCCGGGAACCTCGGTATTCATCAGGTCCGCGTCGCTTCCTAGCTGTTCCTTGCCCACCAGGAAAGCGTTATCGACAATCCACTCGCGGCCCGCACCACCCTCAGAGGTCATGCGGATGTGGGAGCCGTTGAGGACGGGCGTCGCAAAGCGCTGTACCTGCGCCCCGTCGAGGCCCTCCACGGTGGTGGGGTTGCTCAGATCGACGTTGGCGGTGACCACCTCGGAGAAGGGGTTGAATACCAGCTTCTGCTGGCCCCAGGCATGGCCCAAGACGTAGGTGGTGCCCTGTTCTGCCGTGGCGGGTGACTCACCCCAGTCTTGCACCCAGCGCACCATGGTCTCCTGTGGCCCAGCGGGGTTGAGGGGCAGGACGAAGGGCATCGAGTCATAGGTCGCGCCCGTGATGGTGGCCGGGCCATCCATCTCAAACGTACCGGTCAGTGCGGGTGACGGGCCTTGGTTGAGCGGCGGCGGGGTAGGGGTGGTGCTGGGCGCTGCGCTTGGCGACGCCCCACTGCTCACCGTCGTCGTTTCCGGTGCCGCGTGGCTAGTCGTTGCGGACGGCGTGGTGACTTCCTCTGTACCCGAGCACGCCACAAGATTGAAGGCTGTGGCCAGGCCAAGAATAGGGAGGAGGGAAGCTCGTAGATGCTTATGCATCGTCGATGTCCTTTAATACCTCATCAAGATTAAACCGCTCGCCAGAATCCTCTGCCATTGCTGTGCGCAGTTCCTGAAGGTCGTAGTAGTCTTCGACCCGTTCCAAAAGTGCTGCACGGGCTGAAGCAGATTTCGGACGGCCTTCACATGCAGCCATTTATTCTCCTTTGCTCTTGTGAATGCATCGTATTACGCAAGTTGGGTGAAGGGAAGAGAGAAATAGACCCCCTCAGCACAGTGCGTGCCAAGGGGGAATTCGGGACGGGTTGCTGCTACTTAGACGGCGCTGCCGTAGAGGTTTCGGCCTCGGCGATAGGTGCGTAATCCTCGCGGCGCTTAACCCAGGAGATAACCAGCGTGGTCAGCGGAAGCATGATGACCTCGCAGGCGGTCTTCCAGAGGAAGCCCACGATGACGTAGTTCAGGAAGCCACTGAAGGAATCGATGCCGATGACGGGTGCTGCGATGGCGCAGAACAGCAGAGTATCGCCGAATTCGCCGACGACGGTGGAAGCAACAAGGCGGCCAATGAGACCCTTTTCGCCGGTGCGGGCCTTCATCTTCACCAAGGTGAAGGAATTGAGCAGCTGGCCCACGAGGTATCCGGCTAGGGAGGCGGCGAGAATCTGCGGCACGAGGCCGAGAGTTGCTTCGAAAGCTTCTTGGCCTTCGTAGAAGTCCGCGGCGGGCAGCCAGACCGCAATGTAGAAGGAGACTGCGGCCAAAAGCGCCATGGCAAAACCGATGTAGACGGCGCGGCGAGTGGACTTGAAGCCGTAGCACTCGGAGAGGACATCGCCCACGATGTAGGCGAGGGGGAAGAGGAAGAAGGCACCATCGGTGATGAGTGGGCCGAGTTGGACGCCCTTCGTGGCGTTGATGTTCGAGATGAGGAAGGTAACGACGAACACCGAGACCAGCCACGGGTACAAAGTGGAATGTACCGGGATGAATCGGATGCTCTCGCCACCGTTTGTGGTGGTTGCGGTTGCCGATTGAGTTGTCATGGCACAGCATTTTTCCACGAAACTAGGGGAACTAGAAATAGGGAGTTTCATTCGGTTCACGCGGGGAGCACTCCCTTGCCCGGCGGTTCCTTGGGAAAAGGCAGCGGAACAGGTTGTTTCATTGCCGTGGTTCCAGCGCTTCGCCCATCAAAATCTGCAAACTGGGCAGAAAAAATGCACGTAGTATGGCATTCTTTTGCTTGCAGTGTTTTCGTGTTCCCTGAACGTTTCCTGTCTATTGTGCCGCGGTGCGTGCTCGAAGAGATTCGGGGCGTTCGAAGTCCGAGGCTCGTGACAGGCATGTCGTGTCAGGGGGTGCGACTACCTTGGTTTCTAGTCCTTAGAGCTTTCCGGCTGATCTTCTACCTTCTGCGTCGCTAGATGGGGGAGGCACCAGGTTTGCCGGTGGCCCAACTTCGTACAAGGGAAGGTCATCGATATGACGTTTGGTTCCCCAGGCTCCTCACCACAGTTTGGCGGGCGCCCGCCCCAAGGTGCTAACCGGCCAGGTGCAGGATCCGCACCTAGTTCTGGCTCCGGGTTTGGCTCGCCCACTGGGGCTGGGGGCTTCGGCGGTTTTGGCGCCCCGAATCCTTCCCAGAATCCTGCGCAGAAGCCCTCTCCGGGTTTTAACTCCGGTTCGGGCGCGGGCGGCTCCTTTGGCGCGCCGGGCTCGCCGGATGGTTTCGGTGATTCCTCGCCCGCGCCGGATTACCGCCGTCAGGTGGCAACACCGACGAGCCCAACGAAGGGGCCGTGGCCGCTGCTCATTGCCGCTGGCGTATCCGCGGTCATCGCGCTGATCCTGTTGATTCTTGCGCCGCTGCTCGCCGCTCCGACGGAAGGCCTTTTCTTCGGCCTGGCAATCGGGGGATGGCTCTTGGCTGGAATCGTGTCCTTCATCCTCTTGGGCTTGTACACGCTGAAGAACACGCAGCGCCAGGCTGAGACCTTTTATATTGAGGATACGACGCAAACCTTGCTCTACCGCGTCATTATGGGTGGAAGCTTTGTCCTTGTCATTGTTGCTGCGGTGGAAATCGCCTTCTACGTAGGAAAGGCGGTTGGCGCCTAATGAAGAAACTCACTCGTGCACTTGCCCTATCCGCGGCGGTGACTATCGCTGGATTCGGTGGCAGCTTAGGCGCGGTAGCTCAGGATGCTCCGCCGCCTCCGGAAGCTCCTGAGGCCCCAGAAGCCCCAGAAGCTCAGCCGGAAGAGCACCCTGAGGGAATCGGTTCCGAATCCTCGCTCTCTGAGGTTTCGCAAAAGAACCTGTCCGATTTCGGCTCCTGTATTGCCAGCGAGAAGTCTGCGGACTTGCTTTTTGTTCTTGACCAATCAGCGTCGTTGGTGGGCTATGAAGGCTCTCAGCCGACGGACGCCGATGCCTTCCGCGTCGATGCCACGGGGGACATCGTGAAGCAGCTGGCACACCTCGGGGAAGATAACGGCGCAGACATCAACGTGAAACTCGCCGGCTTTGGTTCTGACTATTACAGTGATCCGGCCGAGTACGGCGGGTGGACCAATATTTCCGGAAACGGTGATGCCCTGCAGAGCGAATTGGACAAGTTCCGCAAGGAGGACCGCGTAGCGGACCTCGAAACCAACTACGGCGCGGCTTATAAAGGCGCGTTGAAGGAACTGGCGTCTCACCAAGGAAGTAGCTGCCGCGGCATCGTGTTCTTTACCGATGGCAAGTACTACACCGACGCCGAAGCCAATGACCTTCAAGGTGCACAGGACAAGCTGTGTGAGGTCAATTCCTCTGTTACTGCGTTCCGTAACTCCAATATCCGCCTCTTTAACGTGGGACTCGTTCCGGCGGCGGAAGCCCAGGACCAGGTCCGCCAGCTCACCCGCATGGCGGAGGGTGAAGACTGCGGCCAGGGTGCCCCGAACGGTGCATTCTTCGACGCGGGTGAGGACCCGGCAGCGCTGTTCGCGGCCTTCCGTAACCTCATCCCCACCTCGGGTGGCGTGACCAAGGACGGCAACTTCAAAGACCAGTTTGATTTCGTCCTCGATGACTCCGTATCCCCTGTGCGTTTGTCGGCGGTACCGAAGAACTCGGTGGGTGAGGACGATCTCATCCCAACTCTGACTGGCCCCGATGGCGAAACCGTGGAACTCAAGCCGGATACCACGAAGGTTGCCGGTGCGAAGGTCTCCGTGACGGAGAACAACAAGCTGCCGGGCATGGTCGATATCGCGATGGAAAAGGACGGCGATTCCTGGGCAGGCGCGTGGACTTTTGGCTACAAGGTGGCAGAGGGGACCGAAGGCGAGTACCTCGCATCCGTTGTCATGGTGCCGGGCCTTAACCTGGACCTCAAGACGGAAGATGGCGCCAAGGTAGAAGGCGGCATCAACTCTGACCAGGTATTGAAGGGGCAGTTGGTCGATGGCCACGGCGAGCCCCGTGCGCTGGAGGGCCAGGGAACCCTTCATGCGGAGTTCGTGCCGGAGGATGGTTCCCCGGTTACCCTCGTGGACAATGCCCCCATCACCGATGGGCAGCCAGTAGACATTCCGCTGGAGAAGGTGGAAAACGCAGCATCCGGTCAGCTCGTGACCCGCGTGGAAATCACCACTAAGGACACAGGTGAGCGCCCGGGTTCGAAGCTGGACCCCATCAACGCTGAAACGCCGCTGACGGTTACCCCGGTCAACATGCCGACGGTGGGCTCGGCGCAGACGATCACCATGACGGAGAAAGAAGTTACTGTCGACGTCCCGGTGACCGGCCCCGGCAAGGTATGGGTAGCAGACCAGACCGTGGATTCCGCTGACGGGATGCTCCCCTCGGGAGTTCCTGCCGTTGCGGTGAGCTCCAAGCACAACTCGGAGGATTCCGCGCTGGAGCTCTCCAGGGACGAAAAGGCGACCATCCCGGTGACGTTGAGCGTTAAAGAGATGGCGGATGGCCCGCTGCGCGTGGATCCGGTGATCAACCTGCAGTCTGCTGAGGATAACCAGCAAATGGAGCTGCCGCTGACGCTGCAGGGTTCCATGACTGCGCCACTGAGCAAGTCCGCTTTCGGCCTCTCCTTTGTCCTCGCGGTGTTGCTTGCGCTGCTGATTCCGCTGGCCATCTTGTACCTCATGAAGTGGGTTAGCGGCCGTATTCCGGAAAAGCCCCGAATGTTTGCGAAGACCATCCCGGTACGCCGCGAGGGTGCTAACCTCGTGCGCACCGACAATGGCCGCCCGTTCGCGGTGTCCAAGGAGGAGTTCCAGGGCGCTGTTCCGGTAGAGACCACCGGACGCTCTGCTCGCTTGGGCAGCAACGATGCCAAGGTAAAGATGGGGCTGAGCCCGTTTACCGCCGCCCACGTGGAGGTCCAGCGCGATGGCACCATTTCCGGCAAGGGCAAGAAGTCCGGCTGCCGGGCAGTTCTGCCGCTTGCGGTGCAGAACACGTGGTTCTTCGTGGGCAACGAGAAGGATCGCGATTCCGGTGAGATTGTCATGACCATCGATACGCTGGCCCAGGCCAGCGCGTATGACGAGATGTCGAAGGAGATCAGCCGCCAGGCCCTGCAACTCTTTGACCAAGTCGAATTCCCAGCCGAGAAGCCCGACAAGGCACAGACACCGCCGCAGTCCGGCCAACCGGGGCAGCCGGTCCAGCAGAACCAGCCTGGCTCCCAGCCGCCGAGCGGTCCGCCGCCGCAACGTGGACCGCAGCAGGGTGCTCCGCAACCTGGTGGATTCGGCCAGTCCCAGCCTTCCGGCCCGTCACCTCACGGCCAGCAAGGGCGTGCGAACGGGCCGGGACGCCCCGGCTTCGGCGGAACGCCAAACGTTGGCGGTGGCACTGGCTTTGGTGGGGGCTCTGGCTTTGGGCAACCAGGCCAGCAGCGCCCGGGTAATCCTGGTAACCCTGGTACCAACGGCGGCTGGCCCCCAAGCCCGGGATTCGGCTCCCAGGGCTAAGCCGGTAGAGCAGTACACAACAGCCATAAACAGCACAGAAGCGAACCTCCCCTTCGAAAGGTAGTTAAAGATGAAGAAGTTCCTCGTCGTCGGTTGCGGTGGCTCCGGCGCCAAGACACTGGCGTTCATGATGGATCAGCTCAAGGCCGAGCTGCGAAGCATTGACCCGGACATGACCGAGCTGCCCAAGGCATGGCAGTTCGTCAACATCGACGTGCCGCTCGAAGAAGAGGCTGGACCGCAGAAGCTGCCGAATGTAACCCAAAACGGTGGCCACTACGTAGGCATTGGTGCCCGCCAGAACTACAACTCCTTCGACGAAGGCGTGTCCAGCACCTTGGGGCGCGCTGGCAAGCTCGGTGAGATTGCAACGTGGGCCACGCGCAACCCCTCCACCAACGACGTGAAGCTGGCGGACGGTGCCGGCCAGTATCGCGCGATTGGCCGCATGCTGACGCTGCCGAATCTCAAGAAGATCCGCCAGTCGCTCAAGGAAGCGGTGGATGAGATGTTCACACAGGAGGCAATCCAGGAGCTCAACCGTCTTAACTACAAACAGACCAAGCTGGATTCTGATACCGGTGATTCCCAGCCGGTTGTCCTCGTTGTCTCCTCCATGGCGGGTGGCGCGGGCGCCTCGATGTTCCTGGATGTGTGCCGCGTGCTCACCACCATCCCGAACGTGAACCCGCAGGGCACCCTCATCTTCATGTACACCCCCGAGATCTTCGCCGATAACAAGGCGGATGACATGGCTGGTGCATGGCCGAACTCGCTGGCTATGTTCGGTGAGGTCGTCGCCGCGCAAATGGGTAATGCCTACGAGCATGACCGCGCCATCTTCGAGGCCTTCGACATGGGCACCCCGCCGGAGGGGCAGACCTTCGGCCGTATTTTCCCCATCGGTTCCAAGATGGGTACCACCAGCGCTCGCTTCGGCGATGGTTCCGCCATGTCCATCTACCGTGGCCTGGGCCGCGCGCTAGCAGGGCTGATGGCTTCCACCAAGGCCAGCGATAACCTCGTGTCCTACGCGCTGACCAATACTCCGGCCGGTGACGGCGGCCGCCGCTTTTTCGGCTGGGATCGCCCAGACGGGACGCCGTGGGGGCGCCTGCCCTGGGGTTCGCTGGGTTATGCCCAGGTTTCGATGGGCCGCGACCGCTTTGCCGAATACTCTTCCCAGCGTCTTGCCCGCAGCGCCTTCGAGCGCCTCTTCAACGGGCACCTCGACCCGCAGAACCCCGAGGCCGGCGAGATGCAGATTGCTAAGAAGCTGGAGGAGCGCCTGCCCAAGGCCTTTAGCTCTATGACGCTTGATCCCTCCTGGGCACAAGGCGGCCAGATTGATAGCGGCACCGTGTGGAATTGGCTCAACAGCGTCTTTGGTGGCCAAGCCCAGCAGGCCGCGGATAGTGCTGCGAAGCACCTGCAGAACTTCATTCCGGTGGGCCAGGGCCGTAACGTCAACGAATGGCGTGAAGAGTTCGAGGGCAACATGGCCGATCCCCGCAATGAACAGGCCATCGCATCTGTTCTGAACAATGCTGCCTATGACATTGTTTACCGCTACGCCAACTTCTTCAGCGATGGTGTCCTCGCCACCGTAGAGTCGGAGCTCGCTGCGGTGGGCGTGCCCTATGTGCGCGAGATGCTCTCCAAGATCACGGACGTGCTCACCAACTCCGACCGCCTCCTGCCGCGCCTCTCCGAATACTCCGGCTACTACCAGAACACCCGCGTGCTGGCGAAGCCAGAAGGCGCGGACCCTATCCTCAGCCCGTTGACCGGCAAGGGCCAGATGACGGACCCGACTCCTACGGTCAATGCTCTGATGGGCCTGTACTTCAACCAGTTCTACAGCTACGCCCTCATGGCTATCGCGCATCTGCTCAAGGATGTCCTGCAGGACTACGCCGATGAGAACCTCTTCCACCTCAAGCGTGAGCTGGGAGATGCCCACGCGGTGCTGGAGAAGGCCGTGTCGAAGCGCCCGGAGACCAACAAGTTGGCTGACGTCCGCACTGACGAGGTCAACTCGTGGCCGACGGAGCTCGATGAGGTCGTGGAAACCCGCTTCAAGGGCGCCGAGAACGAAATCATGCTGACCGACGTCAACAGCTTCATCTCGGACTACCGTGACCAGATGCTGCGTACCATCCAGGGACAGCAGTCCACCTCGGATGTCACCAACTACGAGCAGGCTTATCCTTTTGCGGTGCGTGCGGTCATCCGCGGTGAGTGGGAATCGCTTGATGCAGCCCAGGCGCCGAATGACACCCTGGCCCCGCAGAAGCGCACCAATGATGCCTACTCCAACCGTGCTGGTTGGGTATCTAAGTACCTGTCGCGTCACCCACAAAGCGGTGAATCCCGCGAATCCCAGCGCGCGCACTACCGCGCCAAGATTCGCCCAACTGATTTGCTGGAGCGCTCGCGCCAGTGGATTAATCGCCGTGATTATGAGTTCCAGAAGTTCAACTCGGTGGATCTGCGCCGCTACCTCACCCTTACCCCGGATATCAACGAGGTCGAGCACGCGCAGCGTCAGCGCCGCTTCATCGAGGCTTTCCAGCTGGCCCTGAGCTATGCCCGCCCCTTGGCTGCCGTCAACGATGACATGGTTCAGCGTATCCACGGCAAGTCCGTGCAGTACACCTACTCCTTCTCCGATATCCCGTTTGCGGAGCTGGGTTCTGCGGAGACCGGCATCGCCTCCCAGCTGGAGTCGGTGCTCAGCCGCCCGGAGATTGACGGGCCTTCCACGGTGGCTCTGCGCAACTCGCTGAACATGTCGGACCATGTGCAGCACATCGAGATCTTCGGTTCTTACCCCAACTACTCGCCGATCGTCTTCTCCTCCATGTTTAACTACATCGCCAAGGACATCGAGAAGCAGGACAATTTCGACGGCTCCTGGTGGTCGGAACGCCGAACCCGCCCGCTGCCAGCAGCCCTGCCGCTGACGAAGACGGAGCGTCAGGCCATGGTGGCCGGCTGGATCATCGGACGCATTACCGGCCGCGTCTACATTTCCAATGCCGATGCAGCCAATGCGGCGGCCCACATCTTCGATGACACGGATGGTGGCGTGAATGGTTGGGTTGATTTCCCGGATCCGCTGCTTATCTCGCCGCGCCGCATGATCAAGAAGTCCGACTGGATGCCTTCGGTTCTGGAGTCCATCTTCATCGCCTACGCGAAGGTGCAGGAAACCGGACACTATGGTTTTGCCTCTTCGCTCTACCCATACCAGCTGTTGCGCGGGCTTTTCGACGACGGCCTAGACTTCGCCCACTCCGGTGCGTCCACGCACCCGGTGGTCCACCGCCTCGCGCAGTTCTTGGCATCCGGTGAAGCCCCGAACCGTGGTGTTATAGGTACCTCCATCCAGGACCGCTACGAATCCTTCGTGGAGGAGCTGGATAAGTTCGCCCGCGGCGCAGATCACTTCGTGCCGGGCCACACCAACTCCTTGCCGGGACAGGGACGTAAGGAAAAGCCCTTTGCGGAGGTACGCTCCCGCGAAGTCGCCTCGCATACGCCGTACTACCGTGACTTGGCGCTAGACGTCATCGAGATGGTCCCGGTCATCCGCAACTACCTGAATCAGGCCAAGACGGTGGCGGAGAATCCCGTCGCCCAGCCTGCCCCGCAGGTGCGCAGCTCCGATTCTGGCTTTGGCCAGGACCTCGCTCCGGAATTCAACCTCAACGACCTGGATGACACCTTCTAATGACGAACGTAATTATTTTCGGACACGGCGCCACCGCGGATGACATCCGCTCCCGCCTTTGTGACTTGCGTGCGGTCGGCCTGCTGCAGGACTTCCTCTGGATCGACTATGCCCACCCCACGAGCGGAGCTGTTGTGCGCTCCTTTACGGAGGAGGGCACGGCGCGCTTGTCGACGCTCGACGATGCCCTCCGCAGCTTCAGCGGGGACGTCCTCCTCGCCACCATTGACCCGATGGATGCGGAACAACCGCAGGACGTCGACAAGCTCACGGAGTGGGTCGGTGCCGTCGACCAGCGCCTGATTCAGGCCTCCAACCTGCGCGTGCGCCTGTTGTTGTCAGCCCTTCCGCGCGAGAGCGTGGACATCGCGCCGCTGCAGGGCTGGAGCAACCTCGTGCTCTCCCCAGAAGAGGGCGGGACCCCAGCCTCCTCGCGCATTCGCCCGATCAAGCGCACCGCAGATGGCTTCGAGCTTGCCCAGTTCGCAGCCCCGGCCGTAGCCAGCATCTTTGGTTTATGGCGCGGGATGCCCGAGCCTGCGGTGTTGGATCCAGAAACTCACCGAGTCATCGAAACAGGCGACCGGCAGCGCTTCCGTCTGGTGCGCGCCTTCCACCGCACCATCGATGCCAGTGATATCGAGGATAAGGTCAGGAAGGCCGTCTTCGATCCCAGTCAGCGCTTGCCGCAGCCGCAGGTCAATAACATTTCGCGCGCTGTGCACTACGCCAATCCGGAACAGCTGACGGATCAGTGCGCTCAGATGTTCATCAACCAGGAGATTTCCCCGTTGGTGAGCGCCCCGACTGCCTATGAGGAGCTGCAATCTCACAAGGTCAGCGGCTGGGCGGCGCTGAAGGATAACCTGCGTCTGTACTGGTCCACCGTGGTAGGCAAGCCGCAGGATTGGGTCGAGGGCCAGCGCGGTGCAATGAACAAGAACGCCGCTACCTTCCTGCAGAAGATGCTCTATGGCCAAGACTCCAGCGTGGAAGTTGTCTTGGCCGGGCACTCCGGCAAGGGTAGCGGCGCAACGAGCGTCGACGAGCTGCGCCAAGCCAGTGAGCACACCATGCGAGTCGCCCGGGAGCAGCACTTTTCCTTGGGCCAGGAACCGCAGCTCTCGCGCACGTGGGAGGCCTACCACGACTACGCCTTGGGGCTTGTCGACGGTTCCTGGCGCGACAGCATCGATACCAAGGGCCTGCGCAATAACCAGGGCAACATGTACATCGTGCAGTACGGTGGCCAGTCCGTGCAGGATGTCAGCGCTTCTTTTGAGGGCTTCCATCCGCTCATGACCAGCACGTTGGGCTATACGCACGAGTCCCAAGCAACCGTCGCGCCTTTCGATCCGGTAGGCGCTGAGCGTTTTGCCGCCGACATCGAGTACACCAGCCAGCAGACCCGCAATGAAGCGGTCAGCCGCAAGAAGCACGAGTTTGCCTCCTGGCGAGCGAAGAACAGCACCACCTTCGCGTGGAAGGTAGGCCAGGGCCTCTGGGATAAGCTGGGGCACGCCCAGCAGAAGTACCGCGACGCGCACGCCAAGGCGCGCGAGCTGCAAGAACTGGCCAATAGTTTCCAGGCGCGTGATTTCAACGCGGAGAACAAAGCACTGACCCGGAAGCTGCGCACGATGTGGATCGTCCTCTTCGTGGTGCTTGCCCTGATGACCTACATGGTGGCTGGCCGCTATAACCCGGACTTGCCGCTGGGTGAGTACCTGCAGTGGTTCGACTGGCCGTGGTACGTCGTGGGCATCATCGTGGTTGTCCTTCTTTTCCTCGTGTGTTCTTGGGCGGTCTTTACCAAGGCACAGCGTGAGATATTCGACTACGTGCAGCGGCGAAAGCTGCTGAACCGCAACCAAGAGATCGCCGCGCAGAATCTGGCCACGGCCTCTGCGGAGATCTCCCGCATCTCCAACGCCTATAACCAGTTCCTGAGCTGGTCGGCGCTGTTGGGCCGCGCGATTTACGCGCCCTTTGGGCGTAAGGAAACGTCGAGCGATCACCTGCGGACGCCGCAGTCGGGTCTTCCGGAGAATGCCCGCATTGCCCAGGCCGTGCTCAACCGTGACGATGCCGTGCGCATGACGGATGAAATCCGCTCCCATATTTTCCAAACGGAGTGGGCACACCGTTCGCTTAAGTCACTGCTCGATGACATGAATGACACCTTTGAGCGCAACCGCACCGGCCACTCGGCTGTGGCCCTCAATGAGATGTGGGGAATGGCTGGCCTCGGCTCCAGCACTGCGTTGGATAAACTGTCCCGCAGCCTTGACCACCCCTACATGCAGGACCGCGATCACAAGCAGCAGGAATGGCAGAAGGTCATCACGGATCCGCGCATGACCCGCAGCCTGCAGCAATACCTCAGCCGCGTCACCTTCCGCGAGGAAGGCGGAAGCCGCGTTCAGAGCACCGCCGAGTTCCTCGACGGCATGAACCAGGAAAAGGGAGCCCTCCAGGCCTTTAGCTCCAACGCGCTGACCAACGCTGGTGGTGCTGAAGGATATACCGAAATCGATGGCTCCCGCACACGCATCGTCGAGGTAGACAGCCAGACCGCGCTGACCAGCCAGCTCTCGCGCTCTGTGACGGTGGTGCAGTACGGAAAGATCACTGACTTCAAGTACCTGATTCCCGACGCGGCGTCGAATGCCCCGTCCTTTGTGAATCCTGCGGATCTTTCACTCGACGACCTAGATGACATGGACCACATGGGCTTTAAATCGCCGGTGCAGGGAGATAACCAAGGGCCGACTACGCAGCCGCCGTTTGGTCGGCCGGAGGCACCGGACCTCTCAGACCTCGACGAAACTTTCTGACGAGACCTCCTTAAGGAACGTTGATGACACACAACCCGAAACCTTCGATCACGGATATGCCGCTGAGCGAGCTTAAGTCCCTGCACCAGCTCAAGCGCGTGAACGCCGATGATGTGCGCGCGGCCGTATCGGCGCCGTTTAGGCAGTTCGCCGAACAGATTGCCGCCGCGTATAACGGCGAAGAGGTGGCCCACCCAGAGCTGAGCGCACAGGCGCGCAACGCCGCAGTGGCCCAGGAAGAACGTGCCGCGCAGGAACGTGCCGCGCAAGAACGCGCGGCACAGGAAAAGGTAGCGCAGGAACGTGCGGCACAGGAAAAGGCAGCGCGAGCCGAAGAACAAGCCCGCCAGCGGGAACAGGCACAACGTGCCGCTGCAGCTAGTACCGCAGCAGGTGGCGTGGCGCAGGCAGGCTCCGCGCCTCAACCAGAACCGGCACAGCCAGCGGCACAGCCGCATGATTTCTTTGCCGAGTGGGAGGCACTGCAGGCCGAGGAAGAGCAGAAGACCCAGGTCAACGAAGAGGACTACATCACTATCCCGGGCTTTGGGATTAAGGCGGAGTATCAGTTCCGCCAAGACCCGAACTGGGAAGCTCCCGGCATCGAATTTGAGGTTGAGGTGCCGCAAGAGGACGCGCTGGCGCAGGATTCTCACGAGGACTTTGGCTATGGCATCGAACCAGAACCGGAGCCGGAGGATACCGACCTTCGCCATCCGGTGCGCCTGTGGTGGCCTGAGCTTGAGCACTCGCCGGAAGAGGTGGTGTTTTACCGGGTAGTCGCCGATGATTCAGAAATGGTGGCCTCCCCGGATGCCGGTGACACCCTCGTTTACACAAAAGGAACTGCCTACCGTGATCACACCCCGGGCGAGGCAGGTCTGCGCCACTACGCGGTGTGGGCGTACAAGGGCCGGGATCTTCGCGAGCTCATCAATAGCCAACCGGTATTCATGGGAGACACGGGCGTGGTCTTCCCACCGGTGAACGTCCAGGTATCCACCATCAAGGGAGCCATCCAGGTGTCCTGGGACCTGTTACCGGGGCACTCGAGCGCCATGGTTTATGCCTGCCGGGACAGCGAGAAGGAAAAGCTCTCCCCGCGTTTCGAACAAGACGTGGATAGCAGTGGGCGCAAGGCCACCATTCCGGTGCAGGAAGCCGGGCAGACCGTCGTCATCTCGTTGCTGGGCCAAGCGGAGTTCCACGGCGCTACCGAGCAGAGCCAGGACGAAGTCGCCGTTCAGCGCTCCGTGAAACTTGCCAGCGAGCTGGAGAAGCTGGAGCTCTCACGCTGTGAGCGCCGCAGCGAATACGGACAAGACAGCATCGAGGTTGATTGGTACTCGCCCAAGACCGGCGAGGTAAAGATCTATCTGACACCCACCGCCCCGCAGGCGGACCTTCGCACGTCCGCAGTGCCAAAGACGTACGTCGAAAGTGCGCTATCGAGCGCCATCAGTGAGACCCGTGGAGTGTCTGAACCGGGCTCTTTCCAAACCACCACGGTGCCGTGGCCGCCGGATTGGTACGAGGTCTACATCACCCCGGTGAACTTTAACGACGCGGATGCCTGGGTGGGCGAATCCAAAGTGCTGCAGCGCGTGCAGTCCATTGAGGATGACCAGTTCCGTCTCATTGAGCGCGTGGACAGCCAGCTCATTACATTTGATTGGCCGAAGGGTGCGACGGCAGTGGAGTACTCCACTAATCGCGAGCACGATCAGATCCGCGAGGAGGATTACGACCTTCAAGGAGGAATCCGCCTGCACCTCGATCAGCACGGCGATACCGTGCGACTGAAGCCTTATGCAGTCTTCGCGGGCAAACGCACTGAGGGCGATGAACGCGTGATTCAGTACGAGGGCCTGCGCCCAGTTACCTATGACTTTGAGGTTGATTACGCTCAGGGCCAGGTCGGGGTGTTCCTCTGGAGCTTGGGCAACGGCGACAAGCGCCAGTTCTCCTGCCAGGTGGTCTACCGTGCTGACCGCCTGCCGCTCTTCCCCGAAGACGGCGAGGCACTCGGCATTGTGGAGACCAACCTGCAGAGCACCACACACGTGGCTCAAGGACTGGGCCCGATGCGCGGGCAGTACCCAGATTTCACGGTGTCAGTTGGCGAGCGAATTCAACGTAGGGGATTCATCCGTCTGTTCGCCGTCGAGGGCTTTGATAGCCAGGGCGATACCTCTTTCGACAGTTTCGGCGGTGAGGACGTCTTTAGTAGTTTCTCGGAGAGCTACAGCGATGCCTCCCCCACGTTGAGCGCATCGGATAAAGCCGTGGTGGTGGAAGGCGATGTGTCCTACAAGCTGGGGCTGTACCCACCCGTGCAGAATCAGGCTCCTAACTATGAGGCGCAGTACGGCCAACAAGGATACGAGCCCAACGCTTATGACCAGCACAACTATGGCCAAGATTATTCTCAAGACCAGTACTTCCAAGGAGGCCAGTAGTTATGGGTGGCGCCTTTAGCTATGCATCTTTTTCCCGCGCCAATGGCCGCGCCGGTGGTTGGGGAGTGGGCCAGAAGGCCGGCGATATTACCCAGGAGGAGCTGGCTGAGCTGGTGTCCTTCGTGCCGACTTCGCTCAACAACGGCACGACGATACCGGATTTCCCTTCCGCCCAGCAGCGCGCGGAGCTGGTCCGCCGCACCGCAGTTTTTGCTCTCACTCCTGAGGCGGAAAAGTGGGTCACTATGGTCTCCGTCCCCGCAGGCCTAGATGCGACAGGCCGCGGCGGAAACGTCTTCACCTACACGTCCATTTCGCGCACGGGCACGCCGCCGGCGCCGGCGACGGTCCTGTTTTCTCCTGACATCCCAGCGCCGTTTTCCATCTACGAGGTGGATAAGGTGCAGATTCCGGAAAAGATCTCGGCGCGCGGACCGTTGCACTCGGACGTGTTGTTGGAAGAGTTTCTGGATGGCGAATTCCGCTATCCAGAGAAGCTGCCCGCACCGTTCAAAGCCGTGACCCCGAACCCTAACCCCACCTTCAACCGTGCGCTGGTCACCGCCATGGCTACGGTGTTGAATTCCCGCAACGGCCTGGTCATTCTCGTGGTGCCCGATAACCAGGCAGCGCTGTGGATTGCTGCCACCGCCCGCGAGGTGGGGGAGGATGGTTTCGGATTCTCCACTTTTGAGAAGGCCGCCGCCATCAACGAGTTTCCGCTGAGTACGTCCACCATGCTCGTGGTACCACCCAGCGAGAAGCAGCGTCTTAAGGAAACCGCGATCCCCGGCAATCCAGTCGTGTTTGCACTTGATGAGGCCCTGCCAGATATCAGCGCGTACGAAGCACGTGCTGCGGAAGAAACTGAGGCCGTGGCCCCGGAGTCGCAGCACGAGCAGGCCGAGCAGCGCACGGGTGCAGCACAGGAACCGGAAGAGAGCGCTGCAACAGCCAGCAAGCCTGAGAAGAGTGCAGCACTCAGCTTCGACGACTCCTGGGGCGAAGACCCAGCTGATTTTGGAGCGCCTATCCCAGACGCCTCGCCTTTTGCGGCCCCGGGTCATGGCCCTGCGGGTATTCCGCCGAATCCCCTCGATACCCCCGCGCCGAGTACGTCGCAGGAGAACCCTTTCGCCACGACAGCAGAAACGGCGCCGTCGCCAAGTGCAGAAGCCGCACCAGCAGCTGAAGAAGCACATCCGCAGCCGGCAGCGGCATCGGGTGGCAACGCCAATGTTCCTGGGCTCAGCGCCGAGGAATGGCATAGGCTCAAGGATTTCGATCCGCGCTGGTGGATCGAGCACCTTGATACCAACCGCGGACGCGCCATCCAGTTGGCTTACCTTGACAGAAACTCGTTGGGTGAGGGGCTGGACAAGTTACTGATGTCCGCAATCGTTGCCTCTTGGGTGTTCTATTTCCCGCGGGACTTCAACCTCCTAGCAGAGGATGCGCTGCGGCTCTGGGAGGACCGCGAGCTCGAGCACATCGCGCACCTCACCGCAATGCACTTTGCGGGAACATTCGTGCCGGAGCATTGCGAGCGCTATGCCACGGGGCGCGTTGCCATGGTGCTGGACCGCACGACACAGTTGCTCGCGGAGCGCTCGGCGCGCGCGCAGCAGCAACCCGCCCCATCGCATTTTGCGCAGCATACAGCGTGGCAGCACCGTGGAGCAGTTCACGGAGGACTAGGCGAACACGGTCGAAACACGGGATTCCACGGAAGGTAAGAGAAGGGAAGAAACGTCATGGCTAAATACACACTGCGGGACGGAGAGTCCCGCCGCATCGGCTCAGACGGCATCCTGCGCGTTGAAGCCTTCGAGATGGGAACTGGCGGCGCCTCGATGGAGCTGGCGATTATGGGAGAAGGCGTTGATGCCGTGCGCGTCCACGACCTCTCCATCATGGTGCACTCCCTGCCTGAGCGCGCCACCATCGTCGTGCGCCCCAAGCGGAATGGGACCTTCGGCCTGCGCAGCGAGGTCCGCCTGACGGTAAGCAACGCCGGTGATTCGGTGACGTTCCCGCGCGTGCTTATCGACGCCGCCGAGGACTCCGCCGAACGCCTCGCCGAGGTCACCCCGGAATCTGGGAGCTACCTCTTGGAAGCATTCGGCACGACCGAGGGCGCCGGAATCACAGATTCCGCCCGCGAGGTGCGCTCCAAGATGCGCCGCGCGGAGCTGGATGTCGCTGGCCTCGATGATGTCACCGTGGTCATCGATGGCTCTGCCTCCATGCAGGTCAACGTCACTCCGAAGATCATTGAAGCGGCCGCCAAGTACATCGATGCGCTCTCCGATGCTTTCCGGCACTTCCGCGCCACTGACGGGCAGGACAGCATCGAGACCCACAAGGTGGATGAGCTCACCCGCTTCATCGCGGGTGTGATTGATAGTGGAGCGGAGCGCGTAGGCCAGCGGCCGTGGCGCTTGCCGACTCTCACCTCCACGTCCTCGCTGGTCATCTACGTCACCGATTCTCCCGTGGCCTCCATGCTGGAGACCCAGGTGCCCACCGTTGTGCTCATCACCAGCGCCATCGGCCGCCAGGAGCTCGAGCTCGCGCGCATCAACGGGACTCCGGCTCATGTGGCGTATGCGGTGATCGACGGGGACGTCGTCAAGCAGCTCGAATCCGGCGCCAACACTGAGCTTTCGGAATTGACTGACCGCGTCACCGCCATGCTGAAAGAGAGGAACTAATGAGCCAGGCACGTTGCCCGTGGACCTTTAAGCCGCTCGAGGATGGTGTGACAGTAAGCCCGTACACCAACAGGGAGCTGCCGCCGGGGTGGACCGACGCCGTGACGCATTGCGTTGCCATGGCGGGCGCGCGTAACTCCGGTAAGTCGCTGTACACCGCGGTGATGATTAAGCAGCTCAAGCAGCTGGCGCACAAGCACAACCGCTCCGTGCAAGCGGCGGATGAATCCACGCGCGAGCGCTACGCGGAGGTGTATGAAAAGCCGCTCTTTGAGGAGATGCGAGCCATGGACCCCACGCCGAGCGCGGTGGCTACCGACGCCTACCAGCGTGATCCGCTGATTTTTGAGCTCGGCAAGTGGCCCGATGAACAGGGCTTTGAGCGAATGAATTACTTGGTCTTCCGCGACGTTGCGGGCGAGGACCTGGAGAACCCACCGGAGAACGAAGCCGACCGCGAGAACCTCGCGTTCTTCTCCCACGCGGATTTGGTGATCTTCCTCTTCGACCCGCTGCGCGTGCAGCAGATTCAAGACTTTATCCACGGCTTGATTCCCAATATTGGTGAGCTCGGTGCGGATTCTTTGCGGGTTTTGGATAACCTGCTGGCGTTGCTCGATACGGATACTCCGCCGCCGCTGGCCGTGACCATCTCGAAGTTCGACACGGTGCAGAAACTTGAGCAGGTGGATGACGTGCGCTGGAAGAAGCTCATGGCCAACCGCGGCTCCGCCTTCCGCCGGGATACCGGGTGGAATTTCCGCGATTCGGACCGCTGGATGGTTCACCTCGAAGCCGAATCGCTGTTGCGCTTCCTGGGTGCCAACGACCTCATCAACAAGATCTATTCGGCAGCGCCGAGCGGCGGTAGTTTCTTCGTGACCTCCGCGTTGGGTGAGGCCCCGACGGGCCGCCAGCTAGCCCGCAGCGGCATTGCGCCCTATCGCGTGCTGGATCCCATTCGCTGGTTGCTGAGTCAACGCGGTGTCTTTGCTGAGGATGTGGCATGACCTTCGGCAACCCGCAGTCCCCAGGAACCCCACAGCCGGGCTCGCCTGCTGCACCCGCGCCGGACTATCGCTATGGGCAGGTCAGCGACACCGTCCGCCAGGCCCGCCGCGCGGCCGATATGAAGGCGCAATGGGCCCCGTGGCCGTTGAAGATCGCAGCGGTGCTGGAGGTCTTCATCACGAGCTACACCGTCTACAACATCTGCCGGCTCATTGCCTTTGAAAACAGTCCGGCGGCGGTAACCCGCACGGACCAGCTTTCCACCGAGCTGGGAGTAGTGCTCGGCGCGCTGGTTCTCTTGGTGTGTGGTCTCACCACCTATGTGCTGCATGCACAGCAATCCGCGCGGATTGCGTTGACCGTTATCAGCGCCATCGTGGTGCTGCTCATCCCGGCAAGTTCGGTCATGCCCGCGTCGATCGCTTCGGCGGCGGTCATTGTGCTGCTGTGGCTGCCGGCGAACCGGCAGTGGTTCGGCGGCCAGGCGCGATGAGGCTAGGCCTCGTGCATCGCGGGGCTTAGGCCTTCTTGCGTAACTCCTCGAGCGCGCGGGAATTTCCGGCTGCCTCAAAGAGGTTGAACGCAAAGTGGTACATCTTGCGCGCAGGCTCGGCCGCGTCGGCGGAGGTGTAGCGATCACCCAGAAGCTCAGCAACTTCCGCCATGGCGTTGTGCTCAGAGGGCGTCGTGGCTTCGGCGGCGGGATGGCGCTCTAAGAAGTCGAGCAGAACCTGGGTGGATTTATACATGTCCTGCGCCTGCGAGCGCAGGCTCTCGGAGTACAGGACGGTCCACCTAGCGGACACGGGCAGGCTCTGGAGCTTGAGTGAATCCACGTAGCGGGAGGCCAGGATGTCATAGGCTTCCTCAGGGGCACGGTGTTGCACGTCGAGGGTCACGGTCTTGAGGATCGAACGGAGCTCGCCGTCGAGGTCTCCGTAGCGCTGATACTCGCGGGCAGCAGCGGCGAAGCAGGCCACGCGTTGCTCCATATCCGTAGCGGAGTGCTGTGCAGCATCGCTGTAAAAGCGGGCCAGCATCGGTGCCGGAAGCTGCTGGTATTCCTCATCCGCGCGCGCGTTGGACAGGATGGTGAAGGAATGCGCAGCAACGCGCTCGCAGTCGGCGGCAGAGCCTGATGCCCACAGCGCGCCCACGGCGGATTCGAGGATGGTGCGGAGGATGTCACCCATCGTGGCCCCTGCTCCGTCGAATTCTCCCGCGGTCACGGCGTCGTTGATAGCCACGAATTCAGCAGCGTGTGCTTTCGCTTCGCCGCTCTTGGCGGATTCTAGGCGCTCTTGGAGCTCGGCCAGCGAGACGTTGTTGCCGAAGCTCGAGGATGGGCTATTGGCGTCGGCTGAAGCATCCACGCTGGCGGGGGCGGACTCGGAGAAGTCCTTGTGGCTTGCTGCGATGCGGGCGGCGGCAATCTCATTCAACGCCGTGTCATCGCCAGCCGCGGCTGCCTTGGCGGCGAACTTCTCTGCTTCCTCGGTGTCGTTGTGATCCAGCCATGCGCGGGCGACGCGGGTATAGCCTGCGGCCACCAGCGATGGTTGTCCGGTCAGCGCGCCGAGTGCGGCAATGGTGAAGGAATCGTCGACGTTCTTGATGGTGCCGGCGGCCACGCGGAGGGTCTCCCGGGCCTCCAAGTAGAGGGCGGCGGGAACGGCATCTTCCAGGCTGCCTAGGAAAGTATCATCTGCGAGTACTCGGTTAATCTGCTCATCAATGTGGGCGGACTCATCGGTAGGGAGAGAAAGCCCCGGAGCCTGGGCGCGCGCATAGGCGAGCATTTTTTTGGCGTCGGCAGAATCAAGCAGGGGATACGTCGCATCAGAAGCCATGGGGGAGAGTCTAGTAGAGGACTTCGGCGCGCGCGGGGCTCCTCGTAGACTGGTGGCCATGGATTCTCTTAGCCCCGCCGGACGCTACGCCCCGAGCCCGTCCGGCGATCTTCACCTGGGTAACCTGCGTACGGCGTTGCTGGCCTGGCTCTACGCCCGGAGTAGCGGGCGCCGCTTCCTTGTGCGCGTGGAGGACATTGACACGCAGCGCTCCTCGCGGGAGGCGGCGCAGCGCCAGCTGGAGGACCTCGCTGCGCTCGGCCTGGACTGGGACGGGGAAGTCATCTACCAGCAGGATCGCTACGCGGCTTATGAGGAGGCCTTGGCGCAGCTTCCTACCTACGAGTGCTATTGCTCGCGCAAAGATATCCAGGAAGCCTCCCGCGCGCCGCATGCCATCCCTGGGCAGTACCCGGGGACGTGCCGTGCGCTTAGCGACGATCAGCGGGCCGCCAAACGCGCCGAACTCGCCGCTCAGAACCGCGTGCCAGCCATACGCTTGCGTGCCGACGCCTCCTCCTTCACCATCCACGACGCCCTCGCCGGCGAGTACACCGGGGAAGTGGATGACTTCATCCTGCGCCGCGGCGGCCAGCCCCCGGCGGATCCGAACCGGGGCATGGACTGGGCCTATAACCTGGCGGTTGTTGTCGACGATGCCTTCCAAGGCGTCGATCAGATCGTGCGCGGCGATGACTTGCTGTCTTCTGCCCCGCGTCAGGCATACTTGGCGCACAAGCTGGGCTATCCGGAGCCGGAGTTCGTTCACGTGCCGCTCGTGCTCAACGCTGAGGGTGTGCGTTTGTCCAAGCGCGATGGGGCGGTGACCCTGCGTCAGCTGCTCGAGGGGCACGATAGGGATGCGGGGGACGTCGTCAAGCTCTTGGCCCACTCCTTAGGGTATGAGGCCTCTTCCGTACAGGAGCTGTGCCAACAGTTTCAGCCGGAGAAGCTATCGCGGGAGGCCTTCGTCTGGGATGGCGCTGTGTAACTGCTCTCCCTCGCCGGCCGCACAACGGTAGTCTGAGAACAGAAAAACTTAAACGGGGAAAGAAGCGCGTATGGAAGTTTTATTTGTCCTTATTGGCCTGATGCTGTTGACCGTCATTGTCATGGCGGTGGGGGACAAGATCGGGCTTCCCTGGCCAGCGCTTCTGACCATCCTCACGGCGGTGGCGGTTTCGGTATACGCCACTTTTTCGAATGGCACATTCGAGTTCGCCGTACCCGCCGACCTCATTCTTCCGATCTTCTTGCCGCCATTGCTGTGGGCGCTGGCAAGGAGAACATCGTGGGGTGTTATTCGTGAGCAGTGGATGACCATCCTGGCTCTGTCCGTGCTGCTTGTGGTGGCTACGACCCTTGCGGTGGGATTCACCGCTCGCGCATTCATGCCGGGCTTGGGGCTAGCTGCAGCCATCCTTATCGGCGCCGCGATTGCCCCGCCGGATCCGGTGGCCGTCGAGGCTGTGGCAGAACCTGCCGGTATCCCACGGCGCATCATTTCCGTGCTGCAGATCGAAGGCCTGTTTAATGATGCCGCGTCTATTGTGGCCTTCCACCTCGCCTTGGAAGCCGTGACGAGTTCGGGTGAGATGCACGCCGGGGAAGCGGTGACGCGTTTCCTCTACTCCGCGGCTGTAGCCGCCATCCTCGGGCTCGTCGTGGGGCGCGTGTCTTCGTGGTTCGTCGGCGCGGTTCACGAGGTTGTTGCTCGCAATGCCTTGACGTGGGTGATTCCTTTTGCCGTGTACATCGCCGCGGAGGAGCTCGGCGCCTCCGGTGTCATCGCGGTGGTGATTGCCGCGGTGGAACTGCACTCCCGCGCACCGATTCAGGCGGAGGATCGCCTCTCCGGCCAGTCATTCTGGGAGACCGTTGAGCTACTTTTCACGGGTGTGGCTTTCGGCCTCATCGGCCTGACCGTGTTCAGTGCCATCGACGCCGCGGGTGCGGACCTCTGGCACGCGGTCATCATCGGCGTCATCCTGTCCGTTGTTGCCTTCCTCGTGCGCTTGGTGTGGATGTACGCCTTCTATCTCATTAATAGGCGCCGCGGGAAGCCACGCCTGGCGCCGCTGCGCCTGCAAGAAGTGCTGCTTATGACGTGGTCCGGCATGCGCGGTTTGGTGACTCTTGCGCTGGTTCTGTCTGTTCCGAGTAGTTTGAGCTTCTACAACGAGTTGACCGTTATCGCCCTCGTGGTGCTGCTCATGACCATGGTGATTCCCGGCCTGTTGCTGCCGTGGCTTATGCGTCAGCTCGACCTCACCACGTATTCGCAGGCAGCCACGGATAAGATGCGCGCGACCATTACCTCCCGCGCGCGTAAAGCCGGCATTGCTGCGATGCGCGCGAAGCATGAGGAACTGGACCCCGACACTGCGGCAAATATTGCCCAATGGTTTGAGGACCGCCTCGGCGAAGACGAGGATGGTGAGGACGCTACAACTCGTCTGCGCATGGCCATCGAGGCCCGTGAGGTGGCCCTCGCGGCACGGCGAACAGCCCTCGCCGGCGCCCAGCAAGAGTTGCTGCGCCTGCGCCGCGATAGGGAATTCAACCCGATGATTGTGGACGAAGTGCTTGCCGACGTCGATCGGATGTCCCTCGGCGCAAAGAAACACAGTTGAGGGGAGTGCTGATCCGTGACTAAGAATGAGGGCGAGAGGAGCGAATCAATGGACGCCTATGAGTACGCCCAGCTGGAAGACGGCCTGGATTACCTCTACGACTTCTTCGATGCTGACTTGGAGGAGCGCGTGCGCGCCGGGCGTGAGCTGTTGCCAGAAGGCATGGAAGCCATCTTGGGCGACCACACCCTGGAAGACTACGTCTGGTTGTGGATCAAAGAACCTGGCCCCCGCGGCTTCCGCCAGTTCCTGCGCGATGGCGGCTATGACGAGGCCGAGGTGAAGGAGGCTTTCCTGCTCGCCCGCACGGAATGGGGCATGAACACCCCGCCGCACGTGGAGTGGCTCAAGGAAGACGGTTTCGAGGCCCCCGAGTTCGAGTAGGGGCGGTTGACCATGGGCGTTCGATGGAGGCGCCTCCCTTAGCCGCAAAGGAACCAAAGTACTGACACCTTATGCGAAACTCCGCATGCAATCACCTGGGGTTTTCCTGCCTGGGCCCCGCAAATGGTGCCTTTGCTTTGGTTCCTTTGCTTGAAGGCTTCAAGCCACCGCATGAAGAATCCAATAGCCTCGACTTCTAATACCGCACACGTGCAAAGGGGATTTGGAATAATCGCAACAAATCTTTGGCCCAGCGAGAAAGGTTATTCCAATCATGCGATTCGATCATTTGACCATCTTGACCCGCAATATCGAAGCCTCATGGGAGTTCTACCATCAACTTCCGAACTCCGAAGCAAAGCCATTGTCTGCTGAAGAAGGATATTTTGAAGTGTCGTTTGATGACAGCGTAATTGGCGTATTCGATTCTTCAGTTTTTGCTTCAGCCACTAACACTAGTCCGGCAACCCCCGGCGGAGCAGTAATCCAATTCTCTGTCGAGGACGTCGACGAGTACTGGAGTCAACTCCCAGATTCCTATCGCGAGACTTCTGCCTCACCCAAGAAAATGCCATGGGGTTCGTACTCCGCCTACATTTCGGATCCAGACGGAAACATCTTGGAGTTCTATACGTGGTGAAGTCAGTTTGCTGCTTCGCAGAAATCGGCTTCTGAGAATTAACGGCTTAAGGGACTTTTCGTGTGGATAAACCGATACGGATTCCCAAGGCGGCCTGGGATAATACGGTGATCTTGATTTTGAATCGGTTCCAACAGCCTGATCGGTGAAATC
This sequence comes from Corynebacterium sp. HMSC068H04, assembly GCF_001811255.1. Lineage (NCBI taxonomy): Bacteria > Bacillati > Actinomycetota > Actinomycetes > Mycobacteriales > Corynebacteriaceae > Corynebacterium > Corynebacterium sp. HMSC068H04. The sequence continues at coordinate 41,688 of NZ_KV804023.1, read as the reverse complement.
GACATCGGATAGCCATAGACCTGTGGTGGGAGGACTGCTGCTGGTGCGGTAATGCCAATTCATATGGCTAATAGGAATCGGCTGTCGTGCGATATGTGCGGCCACTTTCTGGTTAAGAACAACAAAACTGCGGCAGGACCCCAAGGCCGGCTATGCCCTTAGTGCAACGTTTTCATCGATTAACACCCGCGCACACCAGTGAGATTCGGCATTTTAAAATCTTTATTGACTGGGTCCTTTCTGGGGAATCCGCAGACCACTTGGCCAAACGCCTTGGGATAACAAGGCGGACTTTGACCCGGTGGTTTAAGCTGCTGTGGTTTATCATCGTGCTAACAGCAGCAGATCCCTATCGTGTCTATGACCAGGTCTTTATCGACGGCACCTACTTTCACAAGAAATGCTTGCTGGTAGCCTGCACCGAAACGCACGTCATCGCCCGACATTGGTGCCTGCGTGAAAGCTCAAACGAGTACCTGAAACTGCTCGACAAAATCGCGGAATCGTACATCGTTACCACCGACGGGTCGGGGGAGTGAACCTTTGCTGATCGGTGGTTGGGTTCCACAGTGCCGACTAATGGCACACACCTATTTTCCCTTTCATGCACTCTTCAAGCCATAGAACCCGAGAAGAGTATACGAAAGTTCCAAATTTAGGTGGGGGGATCAATTGTGAGTAAAGAATTGTTATTCTCATGGGGATTCCTGCCTTCGGGCGATGACGGAAGTTGTAAGGAAGATGCGGAAATGAAACTATTTAAAGTCTTTACCCTTGTCATTCTCATTGCAGGCGCTTTGTTGTGTATAGCGGGCTTATTTTGGGAAACTCGGCTTACTAATCTTGGGCTTCCTATGGCCCTTCTAGGAATAGCTCTTTCAGTTGCTGCATCAGCTAAAAGGAGAAGTAAAGAGCAATAGGAATATGCTCAGTCTAGGTTTTGTCATATAGAAAGACGCCGACTCATTGAAGACTGAGGTAGCGCCTTGCCGGTTGTTGTCTGTCAGCTCAAGCAAGTAGAAGCCCCTAGCGGCAAGGCGTAGGCGATTTCGGAAGAGATACCATGCGACAGCACGGTCGACATGATCACAAATATTCCACCCATTCCTGGCTACCTCTTAGCCAAACAGCTCATGGGATATCTCGCTGTCCGCAGTCGTATCGACAATAGTCGCCTACGACTGCGGGAAACTCGGCCTACGTGGTTAAGAAGAAGACCACGCGCAACCCTAGGATTTGCAATACCAGCCGAAGAAATGGCCGAACTCCAAGGCTATGCCAACGAAATCTAAAACCGTGTTTCCACGACCGCTAGAATCGGCCACCTGCGCATGAAGAAAAGTCCCCTGGATGATGACATCCAGGGGACTTTCTAATGGCGGAGGATAGGGGATTTGAACCCCTGAGGGATGTGACTCCCGCACGCGTTCCAGGCGTGTGACATAGGCCGCTAGTCGAATCCTCCGCTGGAAAACATTACATGAGCCCCCTAATGAAGCAAAATCGCCAGGTCAGGGCGAAAAACTTAAGAATTTAGTGGCTTGAGGTGGGGAGTGTGCTTGGAAGCGGAGTGGGGAGCTGGGTGGCGGGGGAGCGGTTTGGCGTCGGCAAGCAAGGCGCGCTAGGCTAGACCGCAGGATTCCGCGTGGCGTCCATCCTCTGAACTCCCCCAGGGCAGGAATGCAGCAAGGGTCAGGAGGCTCTGGCGGGTGCGCGGGGTCCCCTTTTTGTATGTATGCCATCACACGGGGGATGTGACGGGGCGTTAGTATGGTTGCCATATGCCCGCACTACGTCCCGGAAGGAAGACGGATGTCTCTTCTTAATCTTGAAAAGTCCGAGCTTGATGAGCTTGCCGCGCAGGTGCGCAAGGACTACGAGGCCCTCAAGGCTGAGGGGTTGGATCTTGACTTGACCCGCGGTAAGCCGTCCAAGGCCCAGCTGGATCTGTCTAATGACCTGCTCGTCCTGCCGGGCCGTGGTCACTACACCGACGCTGCCGGCAATGACCTGCGCAACTACGGCAACCAGAAGGGCATCAAGGAGCTGCGCGATCTGTGGGGCAAGCTCACCAACATGGACCCAGAGCTCCTCGTCGCGGCGGACTCTTCCTCCCTGAACATCATGTATGACCTCATCCTGTGGGCCTACACCTTTGGCACGAACAGCTCTGAGAAGCCGTGGTCCAAGGAGGAGACCATCAAGTGGATCTGCCCCACCCCGGGTTATGACCGCCACTTTGCCATCACGGAGTCCTTCGGCTTCGAGCTGATTTCGGTGCCGATGGAAGAAGATGGCCCGGACATCGAAGCAGTCGAGGAGCTGGCCAAGGACCCGCAGGTTAAGGGCATGTGGGTTGTGCCGATGTTCTCCAACCCCACGGGTGCCGTCATCTCGGAAGAGAAGACCCGCCGCCTCGCTGCGATGGAGACCGGCGCACCGGACTTCCGCATCGTGTGGGACAACGCTTATGCCGTGCACACGCTGACCGAGGACTTCCCGGAGGTTCTGCCGATTCTGGAGATTGCGGAACAGGAAGGAAACCCGGACCGCTTCTGGGCTATGTCCTCGTCGTCGAAGATCACCTTCGCTGGCTCCGGAGTGAGCTTCTTCGGTTCCTCCGAAGACAACCTCGAGTGGTACCTGGAGCACGCCGGTATCCGCGGCATTGGCCCGAACAAGATCAACCAGCTTGCGCACTACGAGTTCTTCGGTTCCGCCGAGGGCGTGCGCGCGGTTATGCGCCGCCACGCTGCGCTGCTGGCGCCGAAGTTCGAGGCGGTTCTTCGCATCCTGGATAAGAACCTCACCCACCATGAGATTGCGGACTGGACCCACCCCAAGGGCGGCTACTTCATCTCCCTCAACGTGATGGAGGGCACCGCCACCCGCGTGTGGGAGCTGGCCCGTGACGCCGGCATTCTCCTGACCCAGGCTGGTTCGGCGTACCCATACGGCGAGGACGCCAAGGACCACAACATTCGCTTGGCACCGTCCCTGCCGCCGCAGGAAGAAGTCGAGGCAGCAATGGATGGCGTGGCCACCTGTGTGCTGCTCGCCGCAGTAGAGAAGCTGGGGGCATAAGGCAATCAACTCCGACGAGACGGCCTACTGGCTCGACCAGATCATCCCGGCTGACCTCGAGTTCAGAAATGTCGAGGGGCAGCGCTTGGGCTTAGCCTCGCTGGAGGGTGAGCAGTCCCTCGCGGTCACGTGTGGCTTCGCCGATGTCGATACCGGGCTGGCGCATGCCGAGCAGGGGATCGATGTGCGCTGCGAACTGCTCACCGTTGCACGCACCGGCCAACCGGAGGTTGCTGCCGCGGTGAGCGCGGCAGCGGCATTGCTTAAACAAGCCGCAGGGCTGCTGCCCGCGCAGCCGGGCTTGCTCTTGCCCAAGCTTTTTGCGGAGGATGACGAGCGCTTCGCTCATTTCAGCGTGCGCCATGGCATGCTCATCGCCCCATACCTGTGGGGCGGACAGACCCCGCAGCTGGCGGAAAAGGAGCGCCTGACGCTGGTGTGCCAATTGCTCATGCTAAGCGATGCCGAGTATGCCTACGCCGTTGAGGAAGGCGTGCCGGCGCTGCAACAAGCGGTGGCTGAACAAGGCATCGATCTGCTGGATTGGAAGCGCTCAGAGTGACGTGTCGGGTTGAGACGCTACACTGACTAACCGTGGCTCTTTACCGGAAATATCGTCCAGCAACCTTCGCGGAAGTGGTAGGCCAAGAGCAGGTCACCACGCCTTTATCCGCCGCCCTCGACGCAGGGCGCATTAACCATGCGTACCTCTTTTCCGGCCCGCGTGGCTGCGGAAAGACGTCGTCGGCGCGCATCATGGCCCGCTCGCTGAATTGTGAGCAGGGGCCAACCTCAACGCCGTGCGGCGTGTGCGATTCGTGTGTCTCGCTGGCCCCGGGTGGCCCGGGCAACCTCGATGTCACGGAGCTCGACGCCGCCTCCCACAACGGTGTGGAGGATATGCGCGAGTTGCGTGACCGCGCCTACTACGCGCCGGCGGAGTCGCGCTACCGCATCTTCATCATCGATGAGGCCCACATGATTTCTGCCTCCGGTGCGAATGCCTTGCTCAAGGTTGTCGAGGAGCCGCCGGAGCACGTCATCTTCATCTTCGCCACGACGGAGCCGGAGAAGATCATCGGCACCATCCGCTCGCGTACCCACCACTATCCCTTCCGCCTGTTGACCCCGCCGGCGATGAAGGGGCTGCTGGAGCGCACCGTGGCCTCGGAGAACGTCCACGTGGATGACACCGTGTACCCCATGGTCATCCAGGCAGGCGGGGGTTCGCCGCGTGATACGTTGTCCATCCTGGACCAGCTGTTGGCGGGTGCCGGGCCCGATGGCTTGACCTACGAGGTAGCCCGCCCGCTTCTGGGTGTTACGGACGTGGGGTTGCTGGATAACACGGTGGATGCCCTGGCTAACCAGGACAAGGCGGGGCTTTTCCGGCTTGTCGACGATGTCATTGAAGCCGGCCACGAACCTCGCCGCTTTGCCATCGACCTGTTGGATCGCTTGCGGGATCTGATGATCCTGCAAGCCGTGCCCTCAGCATTGGAGGAAGGTCTGGTCTCGGCGCCGACTGATCGCGGGGAAGTCCTTACCGCCCAAGCGCAGCGTTTCTCCGGACCGCAGCTGGCCTACTTGGCGGAAACCGTCAACGAGCGCGTGTCCTCCCTGCGGGGTGCAACGTCCCCGCGCCTACTTCTAGAAATCCTCTGTGCCCACTTGATCGTTGGCTCCGCCCCCGCTGCGGCAGCTGCCGGTCAGGTACCCAGTTCCTTGCCGCAAGGTGCGGGGGCACAGCCTTCCGCACCCGCTGTGCAGGGCTCCGCGCCTGCGCAGCGCCAGCCATCTGCGGTCGCTAGCGCGCAGGATCCCGCTGCCGCCGCCGCGGCTATCATCGCGCAGCGTCGCAGCCGTCAGGCGGCGAAGCAGGAGGCCCAGCAACAGCAACCACAGCAGGCCGAGCGGCCCCAAGAACCAGCCCAGCCTCAAGAGGCGCAGCAACAGGCGCCGCAGCAACAGGAGGCTCAGGAGCAGCAACCTTCAGCCCCCGAGGCCTCGCAGACTCAGGCGCCGGAGCGTCCTGCACAACCGGAAGTGCAGCCTGAGCCGCAGCAGGAGCAGCCGGAACAGCCGCAGCCATCGGAACAGCCTGAACAACAGGAACAGCAACCTGAGCCTGAGCAGCCCCAGGACCTCGCCGCGGAGATTCGCGGGCGATGGTCTGATCTGCGCGCCACGATTGGGCGGCGTAATAAGGTCGCTGAAATCATGCTCGCCGAAGCCCGTGTCCTCGGCGTGCGGGATGAGACTCTCGTCCTTGGACACACCACGGGCGCGTTGGCTGAACGCATCAATTCACCAGGCACCAATGAGGTCATCGTGACTGTCCTCAAGGAAGAGCTCAGCCGAGAACTGAAGGTCACGTGTGTTATCGGTACCGACCCGAAGGCGCACGGTTTCACGGTGCCAGAGCCCACCCAGCGCACCCAGTGGAATCCCAACCAACCGCAACGTGAGGCCGCCGAGCCCGACGAGGAGGCAGAGAGTCCGGCAGCGAAGGAACCCAACAACGCCAGCGATGATCCATGGGGCGCGCCGCGCCAAATCGGGCAGCAGGCTCCGTCGTCTGAAACGACGAAGGAGCAACCCCAGCCCCAGCACGGTGTGCGCGAGAAGGCAGACTCGCGCCCGCCGGCAGAACCACAGCGGTCGGAGGCCGCCCCGCGCGGGGCGGCGGTGCCCCCAAAGAGGGAGGCCCGTGGCAGCCAATGGCGATCACGCATCGCGCAGGCGACCCAGGTCGCAGCCCAACGCGATGAAGAGTTTTCCAAGGTTCCCAAGTTCGGCAACGGCGTTCCGCTGCCGCCGGAGCCGGGCCCGGACGAAGGCGAGTTCGAGGCCCCACCGGAGGAGTACGGCCCGCCGGCGGGGGCGAATGGGGCGTCGGAAAGCGCAGGCCACGCGTCTGTTTCGTCGCAGCAGTCAGCGCCCCAGCATGCGCCCGCACCGCAGCCGGAGTACACCCGCGCGGATGAGGAACGCGAGATGATGGAGGCCGCGCAGAGCGCCGGAGAGATGGACCACCGCAACGCCACGGAGGTCGCCATGGAGCTCCTCGCGCAGGAGTTGGGAGCGCGGCGACTGTAGCGCGGCATCTGTACACTTGGCGCGTAGTGAAAATAACCGCACGAAAGGACTTTTAGCATGACTGAGAACGATCCGATGCAGCAGGCAAATGACATGAACGAGATCCTGGCGCAGGCCGCTCGCGTCCAGGCTGAACTAGAAAAGGCACAGAAGGAAATCCTGGCCGCCACCGTCGAGGGCAGCGCAGGCAATGGCCTGGTGAAGGTCACCATGACCGGTGGCGCTGAGCTGCAGAGCATCTCCATTGATAAGTCCGTGGTGGACCCGGAGGACATCGATACCCTCCAGGACCTCATCGTCGGCGCCTTCAAGGAGGCCCACGCCGCAGCTGGCCGCCTGGCACAGGAGAAGATTGGCCCGCTGTCCCAGGGCATGGGCCAGTCCCAGCAAAACTATGATGGTCCGTCCATCCAGGATGTCTTCGGCGGTAACCAGTAAGCCGCGCGTTAGACTTAAAGGCCGTTGTTGCTCTCTTCGCGGAGGGCGGCGCGGCCTTTTATTGTGTCTCCGGCCGTCAAGGTCGTGGGGATTGTTAAGTGAGGGGAGCATTGCGTGTTTGAAGGACCACTGCAGGATCTCATCGATGAGTTCTCGCGCCTGCCGGGGATTGGCCCGAAGTCAGCGCAACGCATCGCCTTCCACGTTCTGCATCAAGACCCGGAGGAGATCGATCGCCTTCAGAAGGCACTGGGAGCGGTGCGTGATGGTGTGACTTTCTGCCGCATCTGCTGCAATATTTCCCGCGAGGAAGTCTGCCGCATTTGTGTGAACTCGCAGCGCGATGCTTCTACTATCTGCGTGGTGGAAGAGCCCAAGGATATCCAGGTCATCGAGCGCACCGGCGAATATAACGGCCGCTACCACGTACTGGGCGGCGCGCTCGACCCGCTGGCCAACGTGGGCCCGAAAGACCTCAACATCTCGCAACTGCTGCAGCGCCTCGGCGGCGTACTACCGGACCGAGAGCTTGCGGATTCCACCCCGGAAGAGCCGCTTTACGACGATTCCCCGGACATCACCGAGGTCATCCTCGCCACCGATCCCAACACAGAAGGCGAGGCCACCGCGGCCTACCTCGTGCGCCTGCTACGAGATTTCCCGGGACTGAAGATCACGCGCCTGGCCTCCGGCATGCCGCTGGGAGGCGACCTTGAGTTTGTCGATGAGCTGACGCTTTCGCGTGCGTTGAGCGGCCGCCTGACTGTTTAATCGCGAAGTTTCAGAAAACAGAGAATTAACCGTTGAACTTTTTCTCCTGAGCTTCCATATCGGTAGGGCTCATGGGGATTTCGGTTGTGGAATAACAACTTCGGTAGCTGCCAAGATGATTCGCATAAACGTCCCGACCAGTGCCCGCAGCACGAATCTTGCTGTGGGGACTACTCGCATGGGCTAGTCTGTTCCCGAAGTACTTGATTGCCCAGTCGAACTCTTTGAAATCTGGGTCGTATTTGTAGGCTGAAATTCTTCCAAGAAGTGCGCAAATCCAATCTGCGCATTGAACTGTTTGATAGAGATGGCTTTCTACCTCGAACGGTGGTTCAAGAAGTTTGTCTGCATCTTGGTGGGAGAACATAAAAGCGGCGCTAGAAGCGAAGATCTCCATGCGCTCTTTTGGGCCCTGTTTATCGAGAACCATTAGGTGCCGTTGGTTTTCAGCAAGCGACCAATTGACACGCTGAATAAGTTGTTTCATTGCGTGGTCATAACGTGAGCGTTCGTCTTCGCCAGTTTCTTCGTTGGTGCCCCGTGGCTTTTCTTGGCCGTAGAAAATGACTTGTGCGTCGAGTTGCTCAAGCTTGTTGAGTATGCGGTTTATGATGTTTCGGACCTCACGGTATTTCTTGACGTTTTGGGTCGTCAGAAGTGCGGCCCCTTTCTTTTCCCAGCGTTCTACAGGGCGACCTTTCGCGATGACTTTAGCGTCAATTTCGGCTTTGAGTCCGCGTTCTTTAATTCTGCGAAATGCGCCTGAGAGATGCCGAATATTGTCGGCTGGAATAATGAACCCGCCGATTCCAAAGACGGGGTGAGTTTTATAATTCGGATCGCTGCGGGAGACGTAGGCCCCGCTATGTCCAAATTCGTCAAAATATCCGATGTACATCTTCCCCCCTGGATACGCGAAAGCTCGTGTTTTCACACGAGCTTCGGAAGTGGAGCACCTTGGTGCGTCCGTTGCTTACTGTACCGTGTACCGAAGAATCTGGTCAATAGGTTCAGTTAGTTACTTCTGTTGATATCTAGCGTTGCGAGCGCGGTGGCTCCGAGGCGTTAAAACGCTCGGTGCGCAGCTGATCAATGGCGGGGATGTCCAAGGGCTCGAGTTCGCTAAGCGCGACGCCCATGGCCTTGGCCAGCAGCAGATCCGCCAGCTGCGGGTTGCGCGCCAGGACGGGGCCGTGCATGTAGGTGGCGATGACGCTGCCCTGTACCGCGCCCTCGGCTTCACGCTGGACGGCCTTGTCGGAGAGGTCCAGGATGGCGGCGGTATCTGCGTTACCGGTACCGCGCGTGAGCGTTCCCAGCGGCTGGGCGGCAGGGCCCAGGATGGTGGCACCCATGTGGTTTTCAAAACCGGTGAGCGGTTCGGTGAGCTCAGCGGTGATGCCGGCCTTGGTGGGTTCGGTGGCTACCTCGCCGATGGCGCGCTCGGCCATGGAGGCGGTGGTGGCGTCGATAAGCCCCACGCCATCCACCACGCGGCCAGATGCACGGAAGGACTCGCCGAGTACCTGCAGGCCCGCGCAAATCGCCAGAATCGGGCGACCTGCGGAGGCAGCGCGGGTGAGGCCACCGTCAGCGATGAGGTGCTCTGCCGCGAGAATCTGCGCGGTGTCCTCGCCGCCGCCGAGAGTGTAGACATCAAAGGATTCCGGCACCGGCTCACCCAGCTTGATGGGGACAATCTCCGCCTCGTGGCCGCGCATGCGGGCGCGCTGGCCCAGGACTAGGGCGTTGCCGTCATCGCCGTAGGTGCCCAGGATGTCAGGGAGGATGAGGCCAATCTGCAGGCTAGTCATTCGAATGCTCCTTTGCTGCTGCGGCGGTGAGTGCCTTCTTCAGATCGCGGAAGGCGGTGTAGTTGGCCAAAACCTCGATGCGGCCTTCCGGACAGGATTGAATAGCGGTGAGCGGGTCCGCAATGAGCTCGTGCGAGATATCCGCGTAGACCAAACGCACGGCTAGATCCGTGCCGCGCTCGCCGGCTGCCTTGACAGGGATGCCTTCGAAATCCTCGAAGCGCACGTCCCAGAGCCAGGACATATCAATACCGTCGGCCACGTGGCCGTTAGTGGCGATGACCAAGCCATCGGCGTCACGGTCCACCATGGACAGCGCCTCCTGCCAGCCGGCCGGATTCTTAGCCAAGAGCAGGCGGATCTCGCGCTTGCCCAGCGTGATGGTGGAGTAGCGTCCGGCCACGTCGTTGACGCCTTCGGCAGCGGCGATAGCCTTGTGGCGGTCCACGCCGAAGGCCTCCACGGCAGCAGCGACGGCCTGGGCGGCGTTACCGCGGTTGGCCCGTCCCGGTAGAGCAAGCTTGAGCTTGTCGACGCCCTCCGGGCTCACAATGCCTTCCTCCGTCACCGCCCAGGTGGGGGTGGGGCGGCGGAACTCGCGGCCGTCGGCAAGCACTTTGACCGCGCGCCAGTCCTCACCGTCACGCACAATGTGGCCGCCGGTGCGCGGACAGGTGACGGATTCGCCCATCCAGCCGGCACCCGCGGACACCCAAATGACATTCTTTGCGTCATAGGCCACGGAGGTCATGAGGACGTCATCACAGTTGGCGATGACGAGCATGTCCGGGTGGGCTTCGACGGCGCCGCGCAGGGCGCGCTCAATCTTGTTGATCTCACCGACGCGATCCAGCTGGTCGCGGGAGAGATTCAGCAGCACGAGCGCTGTGGGGTTGAGGTTATCCGCAACGTGGGGGACATGGAGCTCGTCTACTTCTAAGACAAGATGGCTTGCATCTTTGCCAGCTAAGAGCGCGGAGATGATTCCTGCATCCATGTTGTCGCCGCCATCGTTGGTGGCCACGGTGTGCGTAGTGCGCACGGCTGCGGCGAGCATCCGCGTGGTCGTGGACTTGCCGTTGGTTCCGGTGACCAAGACGGCTGGGCGCTGCTTGGCCAGGTTTTGCATGATAGTGGGGTCAATGGCGTTAGCGATGAGCCCGCCGATCATGCCGCCCGCACCGCGGCCCGTGGCGCGCGAGGCGGTGGTGGCCAACGCCGCGGCGGAGGTTGCAACCGCGGTGCGCGCGGAAGAAAACGCGCTTCGGAAGTTAAAATTCATGCTCCCCAGAGTAGTCGGGGGATGCTAGCTATCGGTGTTGTGGGAGCGGTTGTGTCCCGAGTTTTGCTGGTTCTGCTGGTTGCCATTGCTGCGACGGCCGCGTCCGCCGCGGCGGCGACGCCGACGCCCTTTGTTGCCGCCCTTGTTCCGGTTGTTCGAGTTGGAGTCCGACTGAGCAGGCTTGTCGCTTGCGGATCCGTCGGCCGGGGAGCCCTGGTGTTTCTTCTGCCCTTGTCCCTGTTTAGGGGAGTGCTGGGCGTTGGAGGACTTGCGGCGCGAGCGGCGGCGGTTCTTGTTCGTGGAACGATTGCGGTTGGGCTGCCCACTGCTGTGGCGCTTACCCGAATTGCTCGTTGCGCCGGAGGTGGATTGCTCCTCAGGTTCGGTCGGTTCCTCGATACGCTCAAGGGCCGCGAGGAAGGCAACATCGGACATCAGCGGGATGTCCTTGCGGTGAGCATGCATGGGCTTGCCCACGAGGTTGGTGGTGATGTTGCAGACCACGAGGGACGTCTCGCGGGAGAGCTTCTCCGAGTAGTTCAGCTCCTCACGGGCCAACGCCGCGATGATGGTGTCGGGGTCCTCGGTGATCTCCGGGGCAACGACGATCTCCATGCCACGGATGAGTTCCTTGCCGGGCACATAGGGGCCGGGGTTGTGGTGCTGACGGGGAGCTTCGGCAGCGTCGACGCGGACGTGGGAACGCTGTAGCCCAAAGCGATCAGCTCGCAGCTCATCCGGTGCCGCGCTGCTGAGCGGGCCCGCGGCTTGCGCACGGTAGAGGTCCACGAGCAGACGGGTTGCCTCGCGGGAGGTGTCCTTTTCCGGTCGGTGCGCACGGGCGACGCTGGCGGTGGGGTCGGGCGCGGGAAGACCGGTATCCCGCGCGACGGCCGCTAGGCGGATATCGGTGCTCCACACGCTTTGGCGGCGAGCGGTGGCAAGCGTATCCACGATGGTTACTGGGGTGGGAACGTGTCCCACCTTGAAGCGACGGCGCCGGCCTTTACCGCGGTTGCGGTTGCGCGCACGGTTTTGGCGGGCGGCGGCAGTCATCGCGCGGCGCGCTTCGGCGACGATGAAACCCCAGGTATAGGGGGCATCGTGAACGATGAGCGTGCGGCCATCGATGAGCCGATCCAGCGGCTTGAGCAACATGGAAAAGGACTGACCCGCCTGGATTTCCTCAGCGCTCAAGCCGTGAAGATGCCGGGGGCCAGGGTCTTCGCCGGGGTTGAGGACGGCGTGGAACTCTTGGCCGGTTTCACCCGCGGTGTTGAGTGTCAGCGCATCCACGGTAAGCAACCGACCTGTGGAGGGGTGAATGCCAGTGGTCTGGATGGTCAGCGCAACAAAGGGGAAGGCAGCGAGGGCTGCTTCGCGGGCCGACGCCCTATCTTCTTTGCTGTTCTGCTTGTTCTCAGCTGGGTGAGGGCGCGGTCCTGGTTTCGGGGCGCTGGATTGTGGCGACGCCGCGGCCGGCGTCTCTGCTGCGCTGAGCTGCGCTGCAGGTTCGGTGGGGCCGGGTGTCGTAGTCATTGTTCACAGTTTAGTACCCAACCGCGAGGAAGCTGGAAAGGGCACACGTGAAGCTGCCGTATCCCCCGAATTGGCAGCGAGGCAGGGCGTGTTGCGGACTAGTCGGTCTCGATGATGATGACCCAGCCGTCGTGGTCTGGCGTGGGCTCGGGGGTCGGTTCGGGCTCACGGCTCGGCTCAGGAGTGCGGTCCGATGTGGGCTCAGAAGTCTGTTCCGGCTTCGGCGTGGTGCTGGGCTTAGGTGTGGTGCTCGGCTTGGGCGAAGTGCTCGGCTTAGACGAGGTGCTGGGCTTAGTCGTGGTGCTTGGTTGAGACGAGGTGCTCGGCTTGGGCTGCTGAGTCTTTGTCGTGGTTGGCGTAGCAGTCGTGGAGGCAGCGGGCTTGGAGGTCGTCGGCGCAGGAGTAGTCGACTCCGCTGGCTTAGTCGTGGGCGGAGTGCTGACAGGTGTGGTGGTGCGGGACGTTGGCTTCGTCGTAGCAGTCGTCTTCGACGCCGAAGTTGATGAGGTCGGTGTCGTCGAAGAAGTTGGGGTCGCTGAAGGCGATGACGTCGGCACGCTCCGCGTGGAGCTAGGTGCGCTCGTAGTTGTGGTGGTGGAGGTGGAATCCTCCTGGCGGGGCCGTGACGTGCGCGACGTGGACTCTTCTGTGGCTTCGGTTTCCCGCGGTGCTGGCGGCGTGACTTCAGCGTGGTGCGTGTTGCGCGGGGAAGGGAATGCCTCCCCGGGCGTGACGAGCTCTGCACGTTGCGTGGGCTCAGCCAGCTTAATCGGCTCCGTCGGCTCAGACAGTTCTGTCGGCTCCACCGGAGTCGAGGAAGTGGTTCGGTCGAGGGCGCGTGGTGCTACCGAGTGCCCCTGGTTATCGGGGCGGTGGGCGCCTGCAGCCGTGTCCTCGGTTGCGTCAGCTTCGCTGGAAAGCGCGGCGTCAGCTTCTGCATTATTGGCCGGGCTGGGGGCAAGGAGCGAAGTGGTGTGCTCCTCTAAAGCCGAGTCAGCAACCTGATTGGGGGCGGAGTGAAGTGCGTGCACAGAGGATACAAAGCTAGCGGTTCCGCCGATGATGACAGCAACGCTTGCCGCGCACACCAGCTTGACACCAGTACTAGCAGCGGCGATCTTTGAGCCAACTGTTGCGGCGGTCCCGAAGGATTTCAAGGAGAGGACTTGTGCGCCCTGTGTGGCAGCGGAACTTGCGGTGTGCGCCGTGCCTGTTGCCTGGAATCCACCCACCGGCGCGACTGCTGCATGAGCCCTATCGGTGTTTGTGGCCGTCGCGGCAACCGCGCCAGCGGCGGCAGCGATGACGCCGGCGGTCCCCACGGCGACGTGAGCGTCTGGTGTTCCTTCTTCGGAGTAGACGGTGAGGGCTGGGAATTTATCATCCGGTGTGAAGTAGGCGCGCGCAATGGCAATGAGACCCTCGTGCTTGAATCCCGCGATGGTATCGCTCAGCCACGTGGCCTGATCGCGCGGAACGGTGGCGATGAGCTTGTCATCGAGATGAACCTCGATGGCGCGGCGGAAGAAGCGCCGGCTGTTAGTCAAGCGTACGAGTAGATGCGCAGGGTGCTTCGGCAGGGAACGGGTGCGGGCCGAAAAGTCAGTGATGCGAAGGGCGCGGTCGCCGTCGAGCATGCCCCATCGCTGAGCCGGGGGAACATTGATCGGGACGCACAGGCCTGGCTCCGGGAGGAGAACCTCGAATGCCGGAACGGTTTCCTCCACCGCGTCCTCGCGGAGCGAAATCTCTGCGGTGGCCTGTGGGGTCAAACCCGCGCTAATGATCCAATCCAATTCCGTGTAATCGGCGGATTGGGAAGCGGGGATGACGCCAACGATGTCATCTTCATACCGGACGCGGAAGCCGGAGCTTGAGTGCCCACACAGGGTGACGTTGAGGTGATTGTTATCCGCCAGGGAGAGCAGCTGCAGGAACATCTCCGGGTTAACGGCGTCAACCGTGAGGCGGCGAGGTTCACCAAACCCAGAGTGGGGGACCACGTAGTTAGTGACCGTCATAGTGTTCGCCTTCGCCTGCCGAACTGCAACAAATGCGCGCAGTTGCAAAACTGAGCGCAGTAGGGAATGCCGAAGTTCGGGCTGAAATTCTTATTGGGTGCACAAGGTATTCAATGCCTTTGTGCAATTGTGTCGCGTATTTATTCTATAGCTCTCCGTGCTGGCCTACAACAATGTGTAGCCAGCGCGATGTTACGGTCAGTAGCTTTAGCGAGGGGAGTGCGCGTGCGAGAGACTGCGCAAGGAGGAGGCGCGCGGACCAGCTCGCCTCCTCCTTGTGTCGCCCTGTGTCGCGGCGGAGGATTAGTCCGCGCGATTGACCGCTGAAGTAATGGCGTTGATGGACGCACGGGTGGTGGATCCGGCGATGCCGGCACCCCACACTTGTGCGCCATTGACTTCGGCGGCGATGTAGCAGGCGGCTTCGGCATCGTCGCCGGCCGTACGGGACTGCTGGGAATAGTCGATGACCTCGAAGTCGATCCCGACGTCTTCCAGCGCGTTGGCGTATGCGGCGATGGGGCCGTTACCCATGCCGGAGACAATGCGCTTCTCGCCGTTAAAGACGATGGTTGCGGTGACCTTGGCGTCTTCATCCTCCGTGGTTGAGTTATCAACTTGGAAGGTGACGAGCTCCAGCGGGGAGGTGCGCTCTAAGAACTCGTTGGCAAAGATATCCCACATGTTCTTGGAGTTGACTTCGCCACCTTCGGCGTCGGTCACCGCCTGCACGACGGAGGAGAACTCCGCTTGCATGGCGCGCGGCATATTGATGCCATGATCGGTCTTCATGATGTAGGCTACGCCGCCCTTGCCGGACTGCGAGTTGACGCGGATGACCGCCTGGTAATCGCGGCCGACGTCCTTCGGATCGATGGGCAGGTAGGGAACTTCCCAGGTGGTTTCCTGCAGTTCTTCCCACGACACCTCGGTGTTGTTCGCGCCTGGGCGCACCTCCTGCGCCAGGGCGTCCAGGCCCTTGTTGATGGCATCCTGGTGTGAACCGGAGAAGGCGGTAAATACCAGCTCGCCGCCGTAGGGGTGACGCTCCGGCACGCGCAGCTGGTTGCAATACTCCACCGTCTCGCGGATCTTAGGCAGATCGGAGAAGTCAATCTGCGGGTCCACGCCCTGGGTCAGCATGTTCAGGCCCAGGGTAATGATGTCCACGTTGCCGGTGCGCTCACCGTTGCCAAACAGGCAGCCTTCGATGCGGTCCGCCCCGGCCATGTAACCCAGCTCGGCGGCGGCGATTCCCTCGCCGCGGTCATTGTGCGGGTGCAGCGACATGATGATGGAGTCTCGCTTCGCAAAATTGCGGTGCATCCACTCGATCTGGTCGGCGTAGACGTTGGGGCTGATCATCTCCACCGTGGAGGGCAGGTTGATGATCATGGGGTTCTCCGGAGTTGCCTCCATGATGTCAACAACGGCATCGCAGACCTCGACGGCGAAGTCCAGTTCGGTGCCCGTAAAGGATTCCGGCGAGTACTCCCAGCGCCAGTTGGTATCGGGGTAATCCTTGGCAATGCCCTTGATGAGCTCCGCAGCGTCCGTGGCCAGCTTCTTAATGGCCGGGCGGTCCTTGCGGAAGACCACGCGGCGCTGCAGCTTCGAGGTGGAATTGTAGAAGTGAACGATGACGTTCTTCGCGCCCTGGCAAGCCTCAAAAGTACGGCGGATCAGGTGCTCGCGCGCCTGGACCAGGACTTGGATGGTGACGTCATCCGGGATCTTATTGCCCTCGATGATTTCGCGAACGAAGTCGAAATCCGTCTGGGAGGCGGAGGGGAAGCCTACCTCAATCTCCTTGTAGCCCATCTTGACCAGCAGGTCGAACATGCGGTGCTTGCGCTCAGGGCTCATTGGATCGATGAGAGCCTGGTTGCCGTCGCGCAGGTCCACGGCGCACCACTGTGGCGCCACGGTGATTTTCTTGTCCGGCCACGTGCGGTCAGGCAGCGAGACCGGTTCTACCTCTTCGGCGAAGCTTTGGTAGCGGTTTACTGGCATCGAGGAACCGCGCTGCTTGTTCCACGCGGGCTGGTTTTCGTTGCGCGGGCCAGCCGGGGTGGTGATTTCGCGGGGAGCGGAGATGAAAGAATCGTTGGGGGACATGGTGGTTGTTCTCTTCCTTGTCTGGGGCCTATGGGTCTGGGGCCAAAGGCGTTTTACTGTGCTGCGTTGTTTCGATGCGCAGCTACGGCGTGAATCGTGGGGGACGGCCAGCTGCGGTGTGTTGGCATCACCGCGCTCCGCGGCGGGGCGCTGGCCGTGAAGCTAGAAACCTAAAACCCGCCGCGGCTACTAAGGAGGAGAGTGTGCCGCAAAGTCATGTGAGCCACAATACAGCTTTTCTCATTCTATGGCAACTGATTCCACATATTGGGATGGGTGATGTGGGTGGCTAGGATGTTGTGGCGTGCATGAAGAAAACTCCACGAAGATTATTCAGGATCCGGGGGAAGAGACCACGGCGGATAGCGGGCGCGCGGCAGACGCCTCCCCTGCTGGCACGCAGGGGGCGCTGTCACTGGTGCCGCTTGCCACGTTGGTCGCGGTTGTTGGAACCGCGGTGCGCATTGCCGTTCTGAACGTCATCGCCGCCGTCAATGACCAGGAGCTGTGGGATCGGCTCACGTCGTGGGATTCCAAGTACTACCTGGAAATTGCTCGAGTGGGATATTTTGACGCGGATATCCACACTGATGGCCCAGTCTATGAGACGACAATGGCCTTCTTCCCGGGCTTTCCCATGCTGTTGCGGGTCCTGGGATGGACCGGGATCAGCCTCGAAGTAGCCGCGCTCATCGTTAACACCCTCCTCACCGTGGCCATGGCTGCCGGCGTTATGGTCTTGGCGCAGCGCTTGGGGGCGGGGCGCCGTGGGCAATGCGCCGCTGCCATCGTGGTGAGCAGCGCTCCGATGTCCATCGTGTTCTCGATGCCTTATACCGAAGCTCTCTTCGGGGCCCTCCTGGTGTGGGGACTCGTCGCGCTGGATGATCGCGCCTGGTGGCGCGCGGCGGCGTTCGGCTTTGCCTTATCGTTTGTGCGGCTGACCTCCGTGGACTTCCTTGCTGTCTTTGCCTTGTGGGTGCTCATCTATGGGCGGCGCTCGTGGCAGGCCTGGCTCAGCCTCATCGTGGCAGCGCTTCCGCTGCCAGCGTATTTATTGTGGACGCAGCGCTACCTCGCAGAGGCCGGCGGCTACTTTGGCATCCAGACCGAGCACTGGCATTCCACCTTCGACTGGGGTGCTGCCACCGTACGGTTCGTGTGGGAAGTTCTGACGGAGAAGAACGATGTGGGCTACCTGCTTAGCGTTCTGGTGATCCTGGGCGTCCCCGTGCTGCTGGTGGCGGCGTGGGGAAGGCTGAATCCGGTGGCGTGGTGGTTTAGCGCCGCGCTGTGTGCGAATGTGCTGCTTTCCGACGGCATCATGCACTCGCGCCCGCGTCTCCTCCTGCCCGCGATTATCTTGGCGCTTCCCTGGGCCGTGCGCGCGTCTGAGGTGCTGCGACCCCGCGAGCTCTGGCTCGCATGTAGCGCCTGGGTCCTGTGGTCGGCGTGGTTCTCCGCTTATATGCTGGTGGTCTTTGAGTGGGCCATCTAGCGCGGAAGCTCGTCCTAGCGTGGGCTTTGCTCCGCGCGCTGAGTGCTTCCCGGGTTGACCGGCACGCGGGATAGGACGATTGTGGCAACGATCATGATGATGAGCGAAACCCCCATCACGCACCAACCCGCAACGCTACTGACCTGGAATTTTTCGCCCAAGACCCAGTAGCCCAAACCGAAGGCCACGATGGGCTCCATGATGGTCATCGCAGGCAAAGAGTGCGCAAGCGCGCCAGCGTGGAAGGAATATTGCTGGATCACCGTTCCGGCAGCCGCCAGCCCAATGAGCACGTACAGCTCCCAGCTGGCCAGCAAGGCTGTGATGCCCTCGTGGGAGAGGACGTCCACCACTGCCTTGGCTACGAGCGCCACGTAGCCATACAGGATGCCGCACGCGCTCCCGAGCGCTAGGGCGGACTCCTCCGGCCGGTTATAGGCCGCCACGAACAGAGCGGTGAGGGCAAGCGCGCCGAGGGCGAAGGCGGGCCACCATTGGGACCAGGTGGGCGTCGTCAAGCCTGCGGTGGGGCGCCCATAGACCACCATGATGCTCACCGCGATGGTCAGCGTGAGGCACCAGAACACCTCCCGTGCCGGCATCGGCCGCCGGGAATACCAGGCGGCGAGCGGCAGCGTGAACATGAGGGACAGGATGAGGATTGGCTGCACGATGAGCAGCGTGCCGAAGTGGAGAGCGACGAGCTGTAGCGCGTAGGCAATAACGGCGGCGCTGGTCCCCACCCACCACAAGGGAGTCCGAATAGCGGTGCGCATGACGCTCCTGGAGCTAGCGTCCAACACGATGCGGTGGCGTATGACTGTGCCCCAGGCCACGACTAGCGCGGAGGCCAGTGCAAAAGTAATGGCAACCAGGTTTGAAAGCATCGTTTCTACCCTACCTGGAATTAATATCCAGCACGTGTTTCGATGGGAACCAAAGGGCGGTAGTCTAAAGGAGTTGACTGCCGGTCTATAGGTATTGGGCGGTGAACAGGTAATGGCCCTCACAAACAGGAAAGGTGGGACCGTCAGTGGCCCTAGTCGTACAGAAATACGGGGGATCCTCCCTCGAAAGCGCAGAGCGCATTCGCGCGGTGGCGGAGCGCATTGTGGCGACGAAGAAGCAGGGCAACGACGTCGTTGTTGTGTGCTCCGCCATGGGAGATACCACCGATAACCTGCTTGATCTTGCAGCGCAGGTCAACCCCGTCCCGCCGCAGCGTGAGATGGACATGCTGTTGACCGCCGGCGAGCGCATCTCCAACGCACTCGTTGCCATGGCCGTGGAGTCCCTTGGTGCCAAGGCTCAGTCCTTCACTGGTTCCCAGGCCGGCGTGCTCACCACCGAGCGCCACGGAAACGCCCGCATCGTCGACGTCACCCCGGGCCGTCTAACCGAAGCCTTGGAGAAAGGCCGGATCTGCATCGTTGCGGGTTTCCAGGGCGTGAACAAGGAATCGCGTGATGTGACCACCCTCGGCCGCGGCGGCTCGGACACCACCGCGGTGGCGCTGGCGGCAGCGCTCAAGGCCGATGTGTGTGAGATTTACTCCGATGTCGACGGCGTTTATACCGCCGACCCACGCATCGTCCACAACGCCCAGAAACTCGACCAGCTGTCCTTCGAGGAGATGCTGGAGATGGCAGCTGTGGGCTCCAAGATTCTGGTCCTGCGCAGTGTCGAGTACGCCCGCGCGTTCAACGTTCCCCTTCGAGTCCGCTCATCTTATTCAAACGACCCCGGCACGCTCATCGCCGGTTCAATGGAGGATATCCCCGTGGAAGAAGCAGTACTTACTGGTATCGCAACCGACCGTTCCGAGGCTAAGGTCACCGTCCTGGGCATACCGGACCGCCCGGGTGAGGCGGCCAAGTTGTTCCGCGCCATCGCGGACGCCGAGATCAACATCGACATGGTCCTGCAAAACGTCTCCTCGCTGGACTCCGGTACCACCGACATCACCTTCACCTGCCCGCGCGCGGATGGCCCAAAGGCCATGGAGATCCTGGCCAAGCTCAAGGAGGAGGGGCACTGGACCAACGTGCTTTACGACGACCAGGTGGGCAAGGTCTCCCTCGTCGGTGCCGGCATGAAGTCCCACCCGGGCGTTACCGCAGATTTCACGGAGGCATTGCGTGACGCCGGGGTCAACATGGAGCTCATTTCAACCTCCGAAATCCGAATTTCCGTGCTTACCCGCGAGGCCGATCTGGAGAAGGCCGCCGTGGCCCTGCACGATAAGTTCCAGCTGGGTGGCGAGGAAGAGGCCACCGTTTATGCTGGTACCGGACGCTAAAAATTAAGGAGTAAAGGTCATGACCACTGTTGCAGTTGTAGGCGCTACCGGGCAGGTTGGCCGCGTGATGCGCACCCTCTTGGAGGAGCGCAACTTCCCGGCCGATACGGTCCGCTTCTTTGCCTCCGCACGCTCAGCAGGCCAGGAGCTCACCTTCCGCGAGGACAAGGTCGTCGTGGAAGATTTGGCAGAGCAGACTGTGGAGAGCCTTGCAGGAATCGACATCGCCGTGTTCTCCGCCGGCGGTTCGACGTCCAAGCAGTACGCACCGCTCTTCGCCGAGGCCGGCGCCACCGTGGTGGATAACTCTTCTGCGTGGCGCCGGGATCCGGACGTGCCGCTCATCGTGTCAGAGGTGAACCCGCAGGATAAGGACAACGTCACCAAGGGCATCATCGCCAACCCGAACTGCACAACCATGGCGATCATGCCGGTGACGAAGGCGCTTCACGACGCCGCCGGTCTCACCACCATGCGCGTCGCCTCCTACCAGGCCGTGTCCGGTTCCGGATTGGCCGGCGTGGAAACCTTGGTCAAGCAGGTGGCCTCAATCGGTGACCGCAACGTTGAGCTCGTCCACGACGGCTCTGCGCTTGAGGTCTCCGAGGAGGATTTGGGCCCCTATGTCGCTCCGATTGCGTATAACGCGCTGCCGTTGGCGGGCAACCTCGTGGATGACGGAACCGAAGAGACCGACGAGGAACAGAAGCTGCGCAACGAGTCCCGCAAGATTCTGGGCATCTCAGAGCTGAAGGTGTCCGGCACGTGCGTGCGCATCCCGGTGTTTACTGGCCACACCATGGTCGTACACGCGGAGTTTGAGAAGCCGATTACCCCGGAGCAGGCCCGCGAGGTGCTCTCGGCCGCGCCGGGTGTCAAGGTCGTCGATGTGCCGACGCCCCTGGCGGCAGCCGGCATCGACCTTTCCTTGGTCGGGCGCATCCGCCAGGACCAGACGGTCGAGGACAACAAGGGCCTCGTCTTCGTCGTGTCCGGCGATAATCTGCGCAAGGGCGCAGCGCTCAACGCTATTCAGATTGCGGAGTTGCTGGTCTAGCGTGTGGCGCACGACAGCGCCGCACTGTTCTCCTCAATAAAAGAAGTCCGCCGCCAGAGTGAATTCTGGGGCGGACTTCTTTTATTCGCTTTTATGTATAGCGGGACGCGCCGCCCGCTATACATGCGGGAAACGCTAGTCCTTCGGGACCTCGGGCTTGGTGTGCTCCACGAAGGTCACGGAGGGGTCTGGATCTTCGCGGTCGTATTCAATCTCATCGTCGGCTTCGAGTTCCTCGTGGATTTCCTCGGCGACGACTTCGACGAACTCCTCCGTTTCCATGTTGGAGGCAGCGGCAAGCTTACGCAGCTCGCGCTCGTTCTTCTTGGTGAAGTGCTCGCGCGGGTCGAGGCGGCGCTTGACCAAGGTGCGGGCGCGCACGCGGCGGTCAGACTCGGAGGTGATCTTGTCACGCTGGGTAATCCAGCTGATGACCATGACTGCAATCATGAGCAGGCCAATCCAACCCAGGATCGGGTAAACGCTGGATACTAGCTGCTTGAAGCCAATGAAGGAGAGGATGAAGCCCACGACACAGGCGCCCGCGTAGACGGGGTAGAAGAGCTTAGGCTTCTTGCGGGTCAAGCGCTTGCCCATGGCATAGAACATGCCGATGGCGGTGTTGAAGACCATGCCGTAGATGATGAAGGTCATGAAGTAAGCCAAGGCCGGGTTTACGTTATGGATTAGCGAGAGCACCGGCAGGTCCTGCTCGTGCACATCCGGCGCCACCATGTAGAGGGACACTACGAGGAGAGCGAGCAGGAGCAGGTAGAAGAAGCCACCGATGAGGCCGCCGACACCGACGGCGCGGTTATCCAGGATGTTGCCGCCGATGACGATGGACATCGAGACCGCGCACATGACGTTGAGACCGGTGTAGTTCAGCGCGGCCAGCCACCAGTTGTTGAGGGGACTTTCCACGTGGGTGACGGCATAATCATTGGCGCTCGACCAGTCGACGTCGGTCACGATGATGGTGTAACCGGTGGCCAGAACCACGAAGATGATGATGAAGGGCGTAATCGCGCCGATGACGTTGCTGACCTTATCCACGTCGAGGAGGCCCACCAGGAGCACCAGAACGAGCATAATGGCCCCACCCACCCAGATGGGCACGCCGTCAAACTGCTGGCTGATGGTCGAGCCACCACCGGCGAACATGACGAAGCCGATGGAGAACAACGTGGCTAGGGTGCCCCAGTCCAGCACTCGGGAGACGATGGGGCCACTAATCTTGTCGTAGACGGCCGTGTGCTCGTTCGCTTGGAAGTAGGAGCCGAGCTGCAAAATGGCAACACCAGTAATGATCATGAGGGCGGAGGCGAGGAGTACACCCCACAGTCCCATGTTTCCGAAAGCCACGAAGTACTGGATTGCTTCCTGGCCGGAGGCAAAGCCGGCGCCGACGACGACACCAATGAAGGCCATGGAAATGGCCACTGCGCGTTTCCACATAAGGTAAAGAGGTCTCTCAATCTCACACGCGCCGGGGAATGTCATCACAACCCAAGGTGTGGTGCGGGCAATCGGGAAAGCCTCGCGGGCCCGGTTCGACTATCGATTTATCACGTGTGCCTCGAAAAAGATTAGGTGTGGTCGATAGGTATTTTCCAGCTGACACTACGATTTCTCGCTGAGCTGGCACCGGACGGGCCGCCAGGACCTGTCAGTTGCCGCACGTCTGCGCAGGTGCTGTGACTCCCGACGCCCATTTATAACGGCTCGATAACGATTATCCGCGCTGGTCGATGAGGTCCTTGCGGGCGCGGGCGACGCGGGAGCGAATTGTGCCCACGCGAACCCCGGCGATTTTCGCGGCCTCCTCATAGGTGTAGCCCAAGACTTGGGTCAGGATGAGGGCTTCGCGGCGGTCTTCTGGGAGGGCGTCGATAAGCGCGCGGGCGTCGATCCACTCGCTCCACGTGCCCGAGCTCTCCGGGGTCGCGGCAAGGGCGGCGGCGTCCTCATACTCGGTGGCGGACTTGCGCGGGCGGGCCATGTCGTGGCGGATGTTGTCCACCCACACGCGGCGAGCGAGGGAGAGCAGCCACGTGCGTGCTGAAGAACGGGCGGCAAAGCGGGGGAGCGCGCCGATGACGCGCAAGTAGGTTTCTTGGGTGAGGTCGTCCGCGATATCTGGGCCGCCGAGGTGGGCGAGCAGGCGCCAGACATCATCTTGGGTGGACTTGATGAACTCCGTGAGGGCTGCGCGGTCGCCGCGGCCCGCCTTGAGGGCGAGATCGGTGACGCGCGCATCGTCGCGCTCGGAGTGTCGTTTCACCTCCCATAATTTACCAGTCGGGGGCGTGAGCCTCGGGAACCGCTGGGGCTCCTCTGTGGGCGTCTACGTTTGGGAAAAATTCTGTTGCGTAGGTCATTTTTAATGGGTAGGCTATGAAAGGTCCGAGATTGATAACGAATCACAAATTATCAACAACTGTAGGAGGCATTAACCCCATGACTAACGCTTCAAACGAGTTCGTTGCAGACAAGGTTCTGGATAAGGGCCAGCGCGCCCCGGGCGGCGAGAACACCACCCGCCCTTCCGGTCAGCCCATTGCAACGGAAAACACCAGCATCACTGCTGGTGAAAACGGCCCGGTCGTGCTCAATGACATCCACCTTATTGAGAAGCTCGCACACTTCAACCGCGAGCGCGTGCCGGAGCGCACCCCGCACGCTAAGGGCCACGGTGCCTTCGGCGAGCTGCACGTTACCGAGGACGTATCCGCTTACACCAAGGCCAAGCTCTTCCAGAAGGGCACCGTGACCCCGATGATGGGCCGCTTCTCCACCGTCGCCGGCGAGCAGGGATCCCCGGATACCTGGCGTGATGTCCACGGCTTCGCGCTGCGTTTCTACACCGAGGACGGCAACTACGACATCGTGGGCAACAACACCCCGGTGTTCTTCCTGCGTGACGGTATTAAGTTCCCGGACTTTATTCACTCCCAGAAGCGTCTGGGCGCTAATGGTTTGCGCGATGCTGACATGCAGTGGGATTTCTGGACCCGTAACCCGGAGACCACCCACCAGGTCACCTACCTCATGGGTGACCGCGGTACCCCGAAGACCACCCGCCACCAGAACGGCTACGGCTCCCACACCTTCCAGTGGGTCAACGAGTCCGGTGACGCCTTCTGGGTGAAGTACCACTTCAAGACCCGCCAGGGCGTGGAGAACTTCACCGACGCCGAGGCGACTGAGATGGCCGGCAAGAACGCGGACTACCACCGCGAAGACCTCTACAACGCCATCGAGGAAGGCAACTTCCCGGTCTGGGACGTCAAGGTTCAGATCATGCCGGTGGCAGAGGCCGAGGAATACCGCTTCAACCCGTTCGACCTCACCAAGACCTGGTCCAAGAAGGACTACCCGCTGGTGGATGTCGGATACTTCGTGCTCAACCGCAACCCGCGTAACTTCTTCGCGCAGATTGAGCAGGTTGCCCTGGATCCGTCCAACATCGTCCCGGGCATTGGCCTGTCCCCGGATAAGATGCTGCAGGCACGCGTCTTCGCGTACGCCGACCAGCAGCGCTACCGCATCGGACCGAACTACAAGCAGCTGCCGGTGAACCAGCCGCTTAACCAGGTCAACACCTACGAGCACGAGGGCTCGATGCAGTACCTGTTCAATGCCCCGGAGGATCCGGTCTACTCGCCGAACCGCCACGCCAAGGGCGGCGGCTACATGGACGGCGATGAGAACCTGCGCTTCAAGGAGCAGGAGACGACCACCGCTCCGGACCTCTACGTGAACCCGGATCCGGCCGGCATCGACTTGGTTCGTGCGCCCTACGTCCGCCACGCCGAGGACAACGACACCGTTCAGGCCACCGACCTGTATGAGAACGTCTACGACGACGGCGCCAAGGAGCGCCTGGCGGATAACATCACCAACGCTATGGCTGGCGTGTCCCCGGAGACCGAGGAGCGCGTCTACGCCTACTGGGATGCTGTCTCCCCGCAGCTGGGCAAGCGCGTGCGCGAGCTCTTCGCGGAGAAGAAGTAATTAACGCATACGCGTTAATTACGTAACCTCAGTAGCCCCGCTAGTGACCGAAGAACACGGTACTGGCGGGGCTTTTCCGCGCGCCTGACCGCTTCTTCCCAGCGTGAACGATAGTTTCTTTTACATGACCTCACGCCTAGCCAGTCCTGCTGACGCTAACCGGAAGGTTGGCACCCGCGCTCTTATACTCACCCTCGTGCTCATCGTGCCGCTCATTGTCGGTGCGGTCGTCGCCGCCGTGTCCGAGTGGCAGCCAGCCGAAACCTGGTCGCAGGAACAGGCCGGGGCTCCCAGCGATGGCACCATCGATCCGGCTGAGCTTTACGACGTCTCCCGTGCCCTCTCGGAAGCCAATGCCCAAGCCGGCTTTTTGGCCAACGGCACGAAGCAACTCGCTGACGGCACAGGGGAGCTCCAGGATGGCGCTGATGAGCTCGGCGGTGGAGTAGACCAGCTGGCCGGCGGCTCGCAGGAGCTTTATGACGGGCTCGTGCAGCTGCAGTCCGGCACCGCCCAGCTGGGCAACGGTGCCACCGAGCTGGCCGACGGCGTCGGCGGGGCCGTTGACCAAGTCGTGGGCCTCGGCGTGGTTCGCGGACAGCTCCTGCAGGCAATCGACGGCACCTTAAAGGACCTAGAAGGAAACAACTCGGCGGAGGCGAAGAACATCCGCTCGCAGCTTGGTGATCTGCGAGGCCAGGTGGAGAACTTCCAATTCGACCAATCCGTTCAGGATCAATTGACGCAACTCAAAGATGGTTCGCGCGACCTTTCCAATCAGCTGGCCGTCACTGGTTATGCCTATCACGATGGTGTCTACCAAGCCACCGAGGGGGCGAAGCAGCTTAACGCCGGTATTGGTGAGCTCAACGCGAAGGTCGATGAGGCCTTGAAGGGCGTGGACAAGCTTGTTGCCGGTGCGGAGAAGGTCGATGGCATGGCCAAGCAGAACCGGACCAAGGTGCAGGGTGCGCAGCGTGCGATGCCGACCGTCGCCGGGCCCGCCGAGGGCGAAAGTGAACCCGCTCAGCTGCTCAGCCCCATCGTCGCTATGTTGCTAGCAGCCATCGCTGCTCTTGGCGGCGGTGTTATCGGCGCGCTGTTGACGCGCGTGGAGCGCCGCATCCTCACGCTCCTCGGCGGGGCGGTGCTGATTGGTGTCGTCGTGGGCTTGCTCGTGGCCCTCCTGGCTACTGGCGTGACCGCAGCCGCGGTGGCCTGGGCGGGGCTCGCGGCGGCGGGGGCCGGGGTGGCGTCGGCAAGCATTGTGTTCGCGCTTGCGCGCGGCCTTGGCGCGGGCGGCTGGGTCCTGGGCAGCGTGCTCGCCGTGGTGCAGGTGGGCATCGTGGGCTGGGCGTGGAAGGCGGCGTCGACCGGCACCGATCTCAACGCCGCGATGAGCGCGCTCGTGCATCTCTTCCCCATGCAGTGGGCCACCTCCGCCATCACCGTGGCAGGTAATGGCGGGCAGTCCCCACAGTTGTGGACTGCTCTGGCCATTTTGGGGGTAATCACGATTGCGGCCTTCGTGCTCGTGGGGGCACCTGCAGGGCGGGCAGAAAAGGAAAAAGCCTAGCTCACGGCCCTGCGTCCGGCATATCGCAGAAGTGCCACGATATGTTACTCGGTTTTCCAGATTTTGCTACCGCTGTGAATAGAAAGAGTGCTAGAGTGAAAGTCGCTCACAAAGCCTACTTAGGGGGTAGGCAAACGGTTTCTCCAATCCGTTGTGAGTGATAGGGAATAGGGGCGACGCGGCTGCTGTAGGGGCACCGCGTCGTTTCCAATTGTGGGGGTAAAGTTGGCGGCACCGACTGCTCAGGAATTGGAGAAACACCGTGACCGACTCCCGCGATATCAAACCTTTCGCTGCCAGCCGCGGCCCCAAAGTGACCTCTGTTGGGGCCATTATCGGTGCGGCGCTGGTGGGTGGTCTGTTGCTCGGGGGAATCGGCGCGGGTGCGAGCTTGGCGGCCTTCGATGAGCCCGAGCGCTCCGACTATGTCATCCAGCCCGCACAGCGTGAGGTGCAGGCTGACATCATGGACCCGGACGATGTGCTTACCCAGGAGGAAGAAGAGCGCATGCTTAGCGATGTCTCCCGGATCGCCGCCCCCGACGTGGTCCAGGGGCTGCACTACATGGTCTTTGCCAAGAACAAAGAAAACGTTAACGACTCCGTGGAGGAGTACCTGCGCGATAATCACCCGGAGCTCATCGGCAAGGATAAGTTCGCCGATGGCCAGGTCTTCGTCGGCGTGGGACTCGACCCGCGCCGGGCCTTCGTCTTTGCGGGTGAGGATGTGGCCGGGCAGATGAAGCTGCGCAAAGATGACAGCCATTTGGAGCAGTCCATCGAAGCCATTAAGCCGGGCGTGCGGGATGGCAACATTCCTGCTGGCCTTTTTGCTGGCGCGGCGGCGGCGATCGATGTGGACCGTGCTGCGGATGCCCAGTACGAGAGCGCGAAAGATGGGCGCATTGGGGCGGCCATTGGCCTCGGGGCGGCGGGCCTGGGCGTCGGTGGCGCGGGCGCAGGCATCGTCGGCGGTACTCGTCGCAGCCGGCAGAAGAAGGCGCAGCAGGCGCGCGAGGACTGGGACTACGTCTCGCAGACCTATACCGGTGTGGCGCAGCGTCTGAGGGAGATCGATATTCGGGCGCACTCGCTGCAATCGGGTCTGGTGGATGAGCGTTTGCGTGAGGACTGGGAGGGCCTGCGTGATGACTTCCTCGCCATCGATGCCCAGGTGGGATCCCTTATGTCGATTCCAGCCGATGCGCCGGATGAACAGTTCCGCTCGTATGCCGAGCCCATCGCCCACGCGCGCGAGCTGTGTGAGCGCGTGGAAACCGCCGAAGTCAACATTGAAAAGCTGCGCCGCATCGAAGACGCTGATGCCGATGCCCGCCGCTTCGAGCTCTACGAGTTGGGTAAAGACCTGGCCCAGGCAGGCTACTTGGCGGCGGACATCGACTCGGCGCTTGAGCGTCACGCCAAGGAGCTGGAAGGTGCCGCCGTTGCACTCTCCAATGAGCCCAATCACCCGCAGTTCATGGAACGCTACTTGGAGCTCTTGGACCGCACCGCGCTACTCTCTGAGCACCTGCAGGCGCAGCTGCAGAAGCGCAACGAGGCCGACGAGCGCCCAGAGCGCACGCGCATCTATGACTCCAACTTCTTCGCCGGTTCCGGCTACCACGGCTATGTGCCCTTCTACGTTGTGAGCACCTGGGACAGCGACGCCACCGCCGCCAACAGCAGCTCCTCCTCCAGCGGCGGCGTCAATAGCGGGTTTAGCTCGGGCTTTTCCGGCTCGGGTGGATCTTCGAGCTTCTAGGGCTGGTTAAAAGCCCTTAACCGTGAAACGCAAGAGAACTCGAAGCTGCCTACTGCTTGGTTCCCGTTGGCAAAACCTCTCACAGGGAATTGGCTTCCTGCAGGAGATTTGTGGCAACCATGCATTTACCTGAGTGTGGCTTTCCTGACCCGTTCTAGTTTTTCCCGGTTTTCCTGACTCACATTTAGGAAGTCGATAACTGGCCTCTCGGCATAGATAATCTCTGAATGGTGGAGATCTGAGATGGATCGCCCGCATAGGTGGAGTTTCGATTCATAGGTGAAAGCTCCTCGCGCAGCCGATAACTGACTCGCAAAGGGGATCCATGAATAGCGAGAATCTTCTACTAGTTGATATTCGACAGCTCGTTTTACTAAAGCGCATACCCAATCAGCAAACTGGATATTAGAAGAGAGTTTACTGTCGATGTGCATGGGCGGTTCAATTAATCGCCGCATTTCCTTATGCTCGGTAGCTCGACCCAGAATATGGGCGTACATCACAGGTAAGCGCTGGATTCGGGATTTTTCATTGATTTGATCCATTAGCACGAGCATCGATTGGTCTAACGAATGTGCATGATTCGCCAGCCTATTTAAGGATTCCCTCATTGAGGTTTCTTCTCGCTGGCGAAATTCATTTGGACCACAGTTAGTCTCTTTGGGAGTGCCTATTGGCTTTTCTTCAGCATAGTAGAAAAGGTTTCCATTCAATTGCCTAAGTTTGGAAATCAGACTTCCAAGCAGTCTTAAATTTTGGGGACGTTCATCGTATGCCTTGGCGAACAGTAAATCTGCGCCTTTTCTTTCCCATCGACCAGGATCGACGTTGTCTGGAATATCATTTTGGAAGAATTGCTTCTTTCGTTCCGCGAAGAAGGCGCCAAATTGCCGAGCATTATCTTCGGGAATTACAAAGCCGCCATAACGGCTCTTCCGGTTTTGGGGTGCGTAGCGGGGTGAAGTAGAACACGACGGGTTCAGCGGGTCACCACAACATGTAGGGGTCCCTGGGTGTGAAGATGAAAGTTCCTACACAACCATCTAAACCCACCAGGGACCCGTACTGTGAAGCCTACTGGAAACCTCGTCGCCGACACCATCTGCCGTACCGCGGAAATCGGACTTGCCATCACCGGTGCCGCTGATGCCGGACCACTGACCATCATTGAGACCACGCCAGTAGCCGTTAGCGGCGCGTGCCCGGACTGCGGCCAGCCAGGCAAGCTGCGCGACCACATCACCCGTCGACTCGTCGATCTTCCCGTCGTCGGATTCCCCACCAGGCTGCACGTAAAAGTCCCTAGATTCCGGTGCACAGCCGCCTCAT
>NZ_KV804023.1:11126-11881 GCF_001811255.1 Corynebacterium sp. HMSC068H04 | reverse complement strand
CTGGATGCCTGCCGCCAGCTTGTCTACGGCGACCCTCACCACCTAGACGGGGTTCGCGTCCTCGGAGTCGATGAACATGTATGGAAACACACCAGAAAACCAGGCCAGGCATCAAACCTGGTGACCATACTCGTTGACCTCACCCCGCTGGTGGACGGGCGTGGGCCTGCACGCTTGTTAGACATGCGACCGGGCAGGTCCGCCGACGTGCTCAGCGGGTGGCTTAAGGAACGCAACCCCAGCTTCCGGGAACAGATACAGGTGGTGACAATGGATGGGTTCACCGGTTATGCCACCGCAGTCGAGGAGCAACTACCACAGGCGGATAAAGTCATGGACCCTTTCCATGTAGTGCATCTGGCAGCCGACAAGCTCACCAGTTGCCGACAAAGACTCCAACGTGAGACCACTGGGCGCCGCGGACGCAAAGATGACCCACTGTACAAGCACCGGCGCACCCTGTTGACCAGGACGAACTATCTCACCGAGCGGCAAAAGCAACGCTTAGAAATGCTGTGGGCCACCGATGACGACTACGTGGCCCTAGAAGTAACGTGGCTACTCTACCAAGACATGATCGCAGCGTACGCGCATCCGAGGAAATCGGAAGGCAAAAAGCTCATGGAACGCATCATCCACACCCTGCGTAAGGGATTACCGAAAGGCTTAGAAGAGCTTGCCCAACTGGGACGCACCCTGTGGCGTCGGCGCAAAGATGTGCTTGCCTACTTTGATATCGGTGCATCCAACGGCCC
>NZ_KV804023.1:0-11026 GCF_001811255.1 Corynebacterium sp. HMSC068H04 | reverse complement strand
TCCGGACAACTACAGGACAAAATCAACGCACTTTAAAACCGGAAGGGCCTGTTTACGCTTCTCCTTAAGCCCTCTTTTAGAGGTGAAAACGAAAAAGAACCCGCAGTTTCCTGCGGGTTTAATGGTCGGGATAACAGGATTTGAACCTGCGACCTCTTCGTCCCGAACGAAGCGCGCTACCAAGCTGCGCCATATCCCGGTGTTCCGCTCTAAGCGGTACCGGAATACTGTAACTCACCCCGGTCTGAAAGGACAAAACGGCAGCGTGGAGGGGGTATCCCTAGGCGGCCTTCTCAGTGATACGCAGAAGCGTGGCCGACG
Source organism: Corynebacterium sp. HMSC068H04 (assembly GCF_001811255.1). NCBI lineage: Bacteria > Bacillati > Actinomycetota > Actinomycetes > Mycobacteriales > Corynebacteriaceae > Corynebacterium > Corynebacterium sp. HMSC068H04. The sequence goes on along the minus strand of NZ_KV804023.1, from coordinate 10,705 downwards.
GGCGGCAGAACACCCGGAAGGGAACGAACTTCGAGGTGCCCAACCCGTTGGAGACATGCATGTACATCTCTCCGAACAGGTGCAGGCCCTGGGCGCGGGCGCGATCGATGCCGCAGTTGGTCACGATGGAGCGCGAGCCCGCCACCTTGAAAGGCAGGCAGAGCTGGCCGCCGTGCGTGTGTCCAGACAGGGACAGCTGGTAGCCGTCGGCGGCGAATTTCTCCAGGACGCGGGGCTCCGGGGAGTGCAGCAGCGCCAAGGAGAGGTCGGCATCCTCGTTCGGGGCGCCGGCGATTTCCGAGTAGTCATCCAGATCATGGTGTGGGTCGTCCACACCGGCGGCAGCCAAGCGAACATCGCCCACCTTGAACTCCACGCGGGCCTGGTTGGCATCGTGCCAGCCGTGCTCAAGGAAGGCCGCGCGCATACCCTTCCACGGCAGGTTCACATAAGAGGGCTCGTTCTTCTTCCCAATCAGGTAGTTGAAGGGATTCGGGATGCGCGGCGCCCAGTAATCATTGGTGCCAAAGCAGAACATCCCTGGGCGGCTCAGCAGCGGGCCAAGCGCGCGGAGGACCTCGGGGACACCGCGCTCGTCGGAAAGATTGTCACCGGTATTGATCACCAGGTGCGGGTCGAGGGCGTCGAGGCCTGAGACCCACTCGATTTTGGCGCGCTGGCCCGGAATCATGTGGAGGTCGGACACGTGCAGGATGCGGAACTCGGACTCCTCGCGCAGCGTGCCGGGCTCCAGCAGCGGCAGGGTGTACTCCTTGAGCTCGAACTTGGTGAGCTCTGAGTGCGCCCATGCGGCAGTGCCCAGGCCGGCGGCGGCGAGTCCGCCAAGGACAGGGAAAATCTTCACCCTCACCACACTACCTGGCTGGCTGGCGTAGATTGAAGGGCATGAGTGAGTTGAAAGAAACTATCCGCGCTGACCTTAAGACCTCGATGAAGTCCAAGGACAAGGCCCGTACGAGCGCCATCCGTTCTCTGCTGTCTGCCATCCAGGCGGAGGAAACTTCCGGTTCTCGCCACGAGATCACCGATGAGGACATCCTCAAGGTCATCGCCCGTGAGATTAAAAAGCGCCGCGAGTCCGCAGAGGTTTACGCGGAGAATGGCCGCCCGGAGTTGGCGGAGGCGGAGCTTGTCGACGTCCCCTTCTTCGAGGCCTACCAGCCGGAGCAGCTTGACGACGACTCCCTGAACGCCCTTGTTAAAGAATCCATCGCCGAGGTTGAGAAGGACTCCGGTGAGCCGGCGACCATCAAGCAGATGGGTAACGTCATGAAGGTGGCCACCGCCAAGGCTGCCGGACGCGCGGACGGCAAGCGCCTGTCCACGGCCGTGAAGGCCGCCCTGAACTAATGCGCTAGAGCCCGAAGAAGCTCCGCACATCATTCGTGAAGCGGTCAACGTCTTCTTGAGTGAATAGTGGGTCGGACTGGCCGCCTCCCGGCTCGCCGCCGCTCGGTGCGGACGGGGAGCCCGAGTTGGAGTCCCAGGCTACTGGGCTCGTGCTCGCAGAATCGGAGGAGTCGCTCGCGGAGCCGTCGGAAAGCTGGAGCGTGACCTCCGCGCCCTTCTTCGCGCCGGATGGACCGGTGATGACGCGAACTACCTTGCCGTAGCCCACGCCGGGCGCGGGGACCTCGGTGGTCCTGACCTTGTATCCGGCTTTCTCCAGCGCGGAACGGGCTTGGCTTTCGGACTTGCCCTTCACGCCGTCGATAAGCGGCGAAACCTTGCCGGAGTCGTAGGCCCGGTCGTAATCGGGCACCGTGCCTTTCTGTGCTTCGGGGACGCGCGCGGCCATGGTGTAGAAGGTTGCCGCCGGCTCCTTGCCGCCGAAGAGGTTGCCGCTGGGGCACTGGCGTACCGGGCCGGTGCACAGCGGGCTCGTGGTGGTCCCGTCGTTGTAGATGTACGGTGCGGCAGCGACTGCCGAGTTGAATCCAAGGAAAGCCGAGGACTGGTTGGACTCGGTGGTACCGGTCTTGGCGGCGGCCTGGCCGCTGAAGCCGGCAGCGCGTGCCGAGTCGGAGGCGGTTCCCTTTTCGGTATCGGCGGTCATGTTGTTTTCCAGCGCCTTTGCCACTTCCTTGTCCACTGCGCGTTCGCACGGCGTGTGTTTGAGGTAGACCTCGTTGCCGTGGGAGTCCGTGACTTCCTCGATGGGGTTGGGCTCGCACCACATGCCTTGCGACGCCACCGTCGCGCCCACGTTAGACAGCTCCAGTGCATTCACTGCTGTCGGGCCGAGCGTGAAGGAGCCGAGGTTGGAGTCTTTAATGTGGTCGGCGATGGAGGACTCGCCGTCGTAGCTGCCGGGTTCTTCATAAGAACGCAGGCCGAGCTTGACGGCGATGTCGACCAGGCGCTCGACGCCAAGTTGCTCGGTGAGTTGGATGAAGGGGGTGTTGGGGGAGTAGGCCAGCGTGTCCTGCATGGTCATCGTGGAGGCGTAGCTGCCGGAGTTTTCCACGCAGTACTTGTTGGGCGGGCAGTTAGCTGCGCCGCCGTATCCCAGGCCTTCCGCTTCGTAGCGATTGGGCACGGCCAGCTTGTCCTTGATGCCGTAGCCCGCCTCCAGGGCGGCCGCGGCGGTAAAGAGTTTGAACACGGAGCCTGCGCCGTTGCCCACCAAAGAATTGGGCTGGGGCAGAAGGGTTTCATTGTTGTTCAGGTCGAGCCCATAGGTGCGCGACGACACCATGGCTAGGACCTTGCGGGAATCGGTGCCCGGCTTGATAACGTTTATGACCTCCGCCACGCCCGCCGCATCCGGGGCGGTGTTGCTTCGCACTGCGTTGAGCGCTTGGTCTTGGACGTCGGGGTCAAGCGTGGTCTTAACGGTCAGACCGCCACGCGCAAGGTGCTCGCGGTCGATGCCTTTTTCGTTGAGGTATTCCAGCACATAGTCGCAGAAGAAGCCGCGATCGCCCGCGCCGATGCAGCCGTTAGCCAGGGTTGCAGGGCTGTCCAACACGCCGAGTGGCTGCTGGGAAAAGGCGTCGGCGTCCTCCTGGGAAAGGGAGCCGTTATCAACCATGGCTTGGAGTACCACGTTGCGGCGCTCAGTTACGCCTTCTTCGTTGGTATAGGGGTTGAGGTATTCCGAGGATTGCACCATGCCGGCGAGCATCGCAGCCTGCGGCACGGTGAGGTGCGCGGCATCGGTTCCGAAGTAGGTGCGGCTAGCGGCCTCAACGCCGAAGGAGTGGTTTCCAAAGGGGACGAGGTTGAGATAGTTGGTGAGGATCTCATCCTTGGAGAGCCGGGCATCGATGTCCGTAGCCATGCGCATTTCGCGCAGCTTACGGGCCACGGATTGTTCGGTCGCGGCTTGACGTTCTTCGTCGGTAGTCGCGTTGACCAAAAGGAGGTAGTTCTTTACGTACTGTTGGTCAAGCGTGGATGCGCCCTGGGAGACACCGCCCGCAACCAGGTTGGTCCACAACGCACGGACATTGCCCTGCAAGTCGACGCCCTCGTGCTCATAGAAACGGCGGTCCTCGATAGCCACCACTGCCTTCTTCATGGCGTCCGAGATCTCATCCGGTTTCACTGGATGGCGGCGCTGCTCATAGATATACGCAAGGGGGTTGCCCTTGGCATCCAAGATGGTGCTCACGCCGGGGGTATCACCGTTGGTGAGATCCTGGACGTCTGATTGCATCGTCTCATTGGTCCTGGCCACGGCGACACCGCTGACGCCAGCGACGGGGGCGATGGCCAGCGCGATGAGGATGCCGACCAGTGCTGTGGACAGGACGAGCTTTCCCAGGGATTTGATCACAGTCACCCTCCACACACTAGTGGTTTAGGAGGATATCCGGGAGACCCCCCTAAAGTGTGACCTGTTAGACAGGTATACCGGTCTGTGAATAGACTTACCAAGGGTACATAATATTCCGTCGGGTAGAGGGTTATTCATGATCTTTGAGCTCGACGAGGGTGAGCTTGGAAGGAGTTACCTAGCCATGGCAGTCAGTGTCAAAGGTGCAGGACGGTCCGCAATGGTAAAGAATGCCTCGTTAACCACAGAGCGTGGTGAGTGGGTTACCCAAGCTAAGTGCCGCAACGGTGATCCCGATGCACTCTTTGTACGAGGAGCTGAGCAGCGTAAAGCTGCAGTAATCTGCCGCCATTGCCCGGTGCTCAATGAGTGCCGCGCGGATGCGCTTGATAATCGCGTGGAGTTCGGCGTGTGGGGCGGCCTCACGGAGCGTCAGCGCCGCGCCCTTCTGCGCAAGAACCCGCACATCACGAGCTGGGCCCATTACCTCGCTGAGGGTGGCGAACTCATCGGTATTTAGTAGCATTGAGCCCATGACTAAATGGGAATATGCCACTGCGCCGGTTCTTACGCACGCGACGAAACAAATCCTCGATTCCTGGGGTGAGGACGGCTGGGAGCTCGTCACCATCACCCCGGGTATGAACCCGGAGAATGTTGTCGCCTATTTCAAGCGTCCTGTGGAGGAGTCCTAATGGGTGCGCTTGCCCGCCTCGAAGAGCTCGGCGTCGAGCTGCCTTCTGTCGCTGTCCCCCTCGCGTCCTATATCCCAGCTACCCGCGTGGGAAACCAGGTGTGGACCTCTGGCCAGCTGCCCGTCGTGGGCGGTGAATTGTCGGCTTCCGGCAAGGTCGGCGCAGAGGTGAGCCTCGACAAGGCACAGGAATTGGCGCGCACGGCGGCGCTAAACGCTTTGGCTGCAATCGATGGTCTCGTAGGCCTTGATCACGTAACCCGCGTGGTGAAGGTGGTTGGATTCGTGGCTTCGGACCCCTCCTTTACTGAGCAAGCTGCGGTCATCAATGGTGCTTCCGACTTCTTGGGTGAGGTCTTCGGAGATGCCGGAATCCACGCGCGTTCTGCGGTGGGGGTAACGGTCCTACCGAAAGATTCCCCCGTTGAGATCGAAGTCATCGTAGAAATCGCTGAGTAATCGGATAGGGTTAGAACCATGGAGCATCCTGCATATAGCCAACTGCGTCCCGTGAGCCAGTCCGTCGGTGTCGTGCTGTGCGATAATCCCAGTTACACCGCTTTGGAGGGCACCAATACGTGGATCATCCGCGCCGGAGAAGATTCCCGCGCCATTGTGGTTGATCCGGGCCCGGAGGATGAAGGTCATCTCAACGTCGTGACCGCGAAGGCGGGCGAGGTTGCGCTGATCCTTCTTACCCACCGCCACGATGATCACGCATCAGGCGCCCAGCGCCTGCGTCAGCTCACCGGCGCTCCCATCCGCTCTTTCGATCCGAATTACTGCAATGGAGGCGACGCGCTTGTCGACGGAGAAGTGATCACCGTCGACGGCATCACCCCGCAGCTTGAGGTCGTTCACACCCCGGGGCACACCGCAGATTCCACCTGCTTCTTTGTGTGGTCCGCGGAAGCGAAGAACTCCACCCTGGAGGGCATCCTGACCGGTGACACCATCGCAGGCCGCCACACCGTGCTGCTGTCTGAGACGGATGGCGACTTGGCTGATTACCTGAAGACCCTGGATCTTCTGGAAGAACGCGGCAAGGACGTGGCGCTCTTCCCGGGCCACGGCCCGGACTTGGAGGACACCTCCGCGGTTGCCCGCAAGTACATTGACCGCCGCCACCACCGCCTGGACCAGATCAAGGAGGTCCGTGGGCGCTTGGGTGAGGACGTCGACGTCAAGACTCTCGTTGATGAGATGTATGACGATGTCGATCCGGTCCTGCGTCACGCAGCTGAGCAGTCGACGCGCACCGCGCTGAAGTACCTCGCGGCTCAGAACTAAAGCACTACATAGGAAAATCCCCCGAGAAATTCTCGGGGGATTTTGCGTTAGGACAAGTCGAAGGCCGAGGGCCGCATAGGCGGGCTCGGCCTTTAAGACCTAGCGTGCGCGGCGGGCCAAGTGCTCGGTATCGACGATGAGCACCGACTTGCCCTCCAAGCGGATCCAGCCGCGGTGAGCGAAGGTGGCCAGAGCCTTGTTCACGGTCTCACGGGAAGCGCCAACGAGCTGGGCGATCTCTTCCTGGGTGAGGTCGTGGTTCACGCGCAGCGCGCCGCCCTCCTGCACACCGAAGCGGTTAGCCAGCTGCAGCAGGGTCTTGGCCACGCGGCCTGGCACGTCGGTGAAGATGAGGTCCGCCAGGTTGGCGTTCGTGCGGCGCAGACGGCGGGCCAGCACGCGCAGAAGCTGCTGAGCAATCGCCGGATGATCGGCCACCCACTGCTTGAGCATCTCAGAGTTCATCGTGGCTGCGGTGACCTCAGTGACGCAGACAGCGGAAGAGGTGCGCGGGCCCGGATCGAAGATGGAGAGCTCGCCGAACATATCGGACGGGCCCATCACGGTCAGGAGGTTCTCGCGGCCATCCGGGGCGTGGCGGGCGAGCTTAATCTTGCCCGAGGTGATGATGTAGAGGCGGTCTCCCGGCTCACCTTCCTCGAAAATGGTGGTGCCGCGCGGGAAACGGACGGTTTCCATCTGCTCAATAAGGTTCTGTACTGCTACCGGATCGACGCCCTGGAAAATGCCAGCGCGGGAGAGAATGTCCTGTACGCCTTCCACTGTTACTCCTTAAAGCCTGCGCAGCCCGGAAAACACTGGGACACAAGCTGGTTTGGTTTGATTTGACGCACCTAGTCTCCAGTGCGCCACGAGGCACTGCACAATATCATACAGTGTAATTAGTCACTATTTCCACCAACGTGAAAAATAATCACACGCCTTGAATGGTCTATTTAGTTTTCGAAGGCCGTCGCCTCAAGTTTCTCCATGAGGATGGCAAACAGCGCGAGGCACAGCGGCACAAAGATGACGAGCGAAATCATGCTTCTCATTCTAGCCGCCGTCACTAAGATCTCTTTTATGTCCCCTGACCTTCCCGTGCACCACGATGACGCTGACGAGGCCGCTCGCATCGTTCATATTCGTACCGCCTTGGCGGATGAATATCCCGACGCCGATTGCGAGCTAGATTTCACCACGCCGCTCGAGCTACTTATTGCTACGGTGCTCTCGGCGCAGTGCACGGATGCCCGCGTCAACCAGGTCACTCCAGAGCTTTTTGCTCAGTATCCTTCCGCACCGGACTATGCGGCCGCGGACCGCGCTGACCTCGAGCGCATCCTCCGCCCGCTCGGATTCCAACGCACGAAGGCCGGCCACCTGTTAGGCATCGGAGAAAAGCTCGTCGCGGACTTCGATGGGCAGCTGCCCCGCGGCATCGACGAGCTCACCTCCCTGCCCGGCGTCGGGCGCAAGACCGCGCTGGTGGTGCGCGGCAATGCCTTCGGCCTGCCGGGGATCACGGTGGATACCCACGTCACGCGCCTGAGCCGGCGTCTTGGACTGACCGAGGCGAAGACCCCGAGGGCGATTGAGAGGGACGTCGCCAAGCGCGTGCCCGAAGCAGAACAAACCGTGTTTTCGCACCGCCTCATTCTCCATGGGCGGCGCGTGTGCACCGCGCGGAAGCCGCAGTGCGCGGCCTGCGTCCTCGCCCCATGGTGCCCCTCGCGAGGTTAAGGTGGAGCAATGAGCCAATATTCTCGGTGGCCCGGATACGTGAAGGCAAGCATCGCTGCCATTGTCGCGCTGGCGGCGCTCGCATTCGTCGGCGTGGTGAACCTGCTTGAGAATGATGAGCCGGAGGTCGCCCTCCCCGAGGCACAGGAGCAAGAGGTGGCCAAGCGCCCCAAATGCCCCGAGGGACCGCTTGCGGGTGTGGATCTTCCGTGCTTGGGTGCGGCCGGCACTGCGGCGGCCAAGAACGTCCAGATCGTCACTGTGTGGGCATGGTGGTGCGAACCGTGTCGCGCGGAGCTGCCCTTCTTCGAAGACCTTGCGCGAGCGCACCCGACGTGGAATATCGTCGGCGTGCATGCGGATGCGAACGCCGCCAACGGGGCCGCTCTTCTCAGCGATCTGCAGGTTGATATCCCCAGCTACCAAGACGATGACGGCGCCTTCGCAGGTGAGCTCGGGTTGCCGGGCGTTATCCCCATCACCCTGGTGGTGCGCGATGGCACGGTGGAGGAGAAGTTTGTGAAGCCGTTCGACTCCGCAGAAGATTTGGAGGAGGCCGTCGAGGAGGTTCTCAAGTGAGCCGCCTCTTTCCTGCCCATGCCCCGGAGTGGCTGCACCCGGCGCTCGGGGTTGATACAGACAAGGTCCAAGAACGCCTCATTCGGCATGTCCCGGCCGCCAAGCGCCGGCGTGAATCGGCAGTGTTGGTGCTGCTGAAGGGCACCAGTTTTGAGGATGGTGAGGTGCTGCTCACGCACCGCTCGCCGTCGATGCGCTCGCACTCCGGCCAGATTGCCTTTCCCGGCGGGCGTAGGGAGGAGGGGGACGCCTCGCTTGTCGACGTCGCCCTGCGCGAAGCCGAGGAAGAAACCGGCCTCGATCGCTCCACGGTCACCCCTCTTGAGCAGTGGGGCAAACTGGACATCCGGGCTACCGGCAACACCGTGAGCCCAGTCCTGGCGTATTGGCATGAACCGGGCACCGTGTGGCCGGCGAGCCCGGCGGAGACCGACGATGTCTTCACCGTCCCGCTGCGCGAGCTGGCGGATCCGGCCAACCGCATGATGGTGGGCTTGAGCCGCTGGAAGGGGCCGGCCTTCCGGGCGCGGGGATACGTGGTATGGGGTTTTACCGCGGGAGTGCTCTCCGGGCTGATGGACCACGCGGGCTGGAGCGTGGAATGGGATAAGAATATGGTTCATGATCTGCGTGACTCACTCAATCGCTCTTTGAATAATGAGAAGATAGGCTAGTTTCTGCCCTTTAGCCCTTAAGAAAGTAATTCCTCTGTGTCCCTAGCTGTTGACATCCTTATCGTTATTGCCGTGCTCCTCGCCGTGCGCGTGGGCTGGCGGCAGGGCGCTTTAGCGGCGGTCCTCGCAGCGGTGGGAATCATTGCGGGGTTGGTTTTAGGAACCGTGGTTGCCCCGCTGGTGATGGGGCTGACGGACCAGGCGGCCGTGCGCTTTTTGCTGGCTGTCGGCGTGCTGATTTTGCTGGTGGGGCTGGGGCAGCTGGTGGGGACGTCGCTTGGCATGGCGCTGCGAGACCGCATGCGAACCCGCTCGGGGCAGCGCGTGGATTCATCGATTGGCGCGGTCTTCCAAGCCGCGGCGGCCATCGTGGTGATTTGGCTGGTGTCCTTGCCCTTGGCCTCCAACCTGGGCGGCCAGCCGGGGCAGGCGCTGCGTGAATCGCGTGTGCTGAGCTCGCTGAATGCGGTGGCGCCCTCGCGCTTGGCGGCGCTGCCGAATGGCTTGGCTGCGCTCCTCAACGAGTCCGGGTTGCCGCCGTTGGTATCGCCCTGGCAGCGATCTGGCGCCGATGTCGAGGTGGATGCGCCGGCGGTAAACATTGGGGATCCCAAACTTGCAGAACGCGTGCGGCCTTCCGTCATTCACGTGCTGGGTGATGCTGAGGCATGCTCGCGCCGCCTCATGGGCTCGGGCTTTGTGACGAAGCCGGACTACGTCATCACGAACGCCCACGTGGTGGCGGGCACGGATAAGGTTCGCCTCGATACGGTCCTTGGCCTCAAGGAAGCGGACGTGGTGTATTACAACTCGGATGTGGACATTGCTGTGCTGCATAGCCCGGGATTGGGCTTGGATCCTTTGCCGTGGGCGGAGCAAGCGGCTGCTACCGGGGACGATGCCATCGTCTTGGGCTTCCCGCAGTCGGGGCCGTTTACTGCGGAGCCGGCGCGCGTGCGCGACCGTCTCACCATCGCTGGTCCGGATATCTACTCCACGGGCCGCGTGGAGCGCGATGCCTACACGGTACGCGGTAGCATCCGGCAGGGCAATTCCGGCGGTCCGATGATCAACCCGGAAGGCCAGGTGCTCGGCGTTGTGTTTGGTGCTTCCGTGGAGGATTCCGATACGGGCTATGCGCTTACCGCGGACGAGGTGCGCGGCCACGTGGGTGACGTCACGCAGCTTGTCGACGCCACCCCAACCGGCTCCTGCGTCGGCTAAGACCAGGTAGTTTCTTCTTCCGGTTGCGGGGCCCACGGTGCTGTTTTAGTCTCTGTGCTCATGGGGGATATTGAAACCTACATCCGCCTACGCAACTCGGGGATTGCGCTGGTGGAACATATACCTGGCTCACCCGATGAGCTCCGCGCGCTCGGCGCCTCTGCTTCCGATGCTGCCGAGCTTGCAAACCTTAACCAGGTTTATTTCGGCCCCACCCGCTTCAGTGGCAAACAACGCAAAGCCCGTCAAGCAGCACTTCAACAACGCCACAGCCTGGGCACTCTTACCCTCATCGAGTCCTACACGTCCAAGGTGAAAAAGACCCTCGATGCCTGGAACCTGCGAGTCAAACTCGCCGCCACTCCCGCACACCGCATCCCCACCGTCGCCGCCACACGCCTGAAAGAACTACGCTCCAAGCGCATAGCCAAACCAGGTGTGCGCATCACCTACCGGGAACAAGGCCCCAACACACTCTCCATTACTGACGACGCCACCACGATCGCCAACATGCGCGGCGTCTTAGAGTCCACCAACACCACCGACCTGCTTCAAGCCGCCAACGACATCTTCTTCAAAGAAGGCACCGGTTCCAAGCCTGCGGTGCGCACCCAAGTCATCGTCACCCTCAACGAGCTCGACCAGATCATCAACGGTGACGGGGACTACATCGAACTCAACCTCACTAACGGCGGGCGC
>NZ_KV804022.1:0-658 GCF_001811255.1 Corynebacterium sp. HMSC068H04 | reverse complement strand
CTTTGAGCAACAACTCAACGGTGACGGGCTTCTCCGTCGTTTTCGCACACAGCCTACAAGCACTGACCCGAAAACACAGACCTGCGTGCTGCACATCCACGTCTGCGCTTATGGACCGCAATGGATCCCTGCACCGTTCATACGCGCTATTTGTCCCAGGTGAAGCGTCCAGGGTCACTGACATCAATCCTCAGGTAGCGCCTTTTGCGACCGCCCAGTCGGGCCCCTACCGGATATATATCCAGGGCTTTGAAATGCTGTCCTGCATCGCGCTGGTCGACGTAGTATCATGCGGCATCGCCAATCAGGCAGCCACAACCGCGAGTATGGAAGCGCAGAACCGGTTTCCTGGCGCCACATCACTCCGCAATGGAAAGGGCGATGCTTTTCGGCACTGCTTGTGGAATGCTCTGATGACGATGAGAATCGGTGCAGGTGCAGCTGAACGCATTGCTACTAACCACGAAACTGTCGCTCAGGGGCCAGCGGATGAGACCAACATGGACTTGTATAACAATGCCCAAGTGTTCAGAAGACTGAAATGGTAGCGGCGTGGTGAGTATCTGGTAGCGCCTGAGTGAGTACCTGGTAGCGGTATCTCACTCAGGCTTTGTCGGTTGTTATGCGTTGGTGGTGAGGCGCATGTTTGGTCCTTCGA